>JAICZD010000086.1 GCA_025933855.1 Modestobacter sp.
CCCCCCGCTCGTCGGGCCCGAACTACTCCACACCCAGGACGGCGCGGGTCCGGCTGACGTCCTCGGCCATGGCCTCCAGCAGCTCGGGGACCCCGGCGAAGGTGAGCATCGGGCGGAGCCGCTCGACGAACTCCACCCCGACGTGCTCCCCGTACAGATCACCGTCGAAGTCGAGCAGGTGGGCCTCCACGGTGCGCCGGCTGCCGGCGAAGGTCGGGTTGCTGCCCACCGAGATCGCGGCCGGGTGGCGGCTGCGGCTGGCGCCGGAGAGGTCCCGCAGCACCAGGGCGCCGGCGTAGACCCCGTCCGCGGGGACGGCGGTGAACGGCGCGCTCTCCACGTTCGCGGTGGGGTAGCCGAGCTCCCGGCCCCGCCGGTCGCCCCGCACGACGACGCCGTCGACCCGGTGCGGGCGGCCCAGGGCCAGCGCCGCCGAGGCCATGTCACCGGCGGCCACGCAGGCGCGGATGTAGGTCGAGGAGATGGTCACGGGGACGGCGCCGGGGCCGTCCCCGGACAGGTCCGGCGCCGAGCCGACGCTGGTCAGGTCGACCCCCTCCACGCCGAAGCCGAAGCGGCGGCCCTCGGCGGTCAGCGTCTCCACGTTGCCGGCCGCCTTGTGCCCGTAGGTGAAATTGCGGCCCACCACGACCTGCGCGCAGTGCAGGTGCTCGACCAGCACCGAGTGGGTGAACTCCCCCGGCGAGAGCCGGCTGAACTCCTGGGTGAAGGGCAGCACGCACATGGCGTCGACGCCGAGCTCGGCGACCAGCTCGGCCTTGCGGTCGGCCGAGGTCAGGATGGCCGGGTGCGAGCCGGGGCGCACGACCTCCGACGGGTGCGGGTCGAAGGTGAGCAGCAGCGCCGGGCGCCGCAACGACCGGGCGCGCCCCACCGCCGTCCGGATCAGGTGCTGGTGCCCCCGGTGCACCCCGTCGTACATGCCGATGGTCACGACGGTGCGCCCCAGGTCGGCCGGGGTGGCCTCCAGGCCACGCCAGCGCAGCACGCCGCTCCCCTGCCCCGTGCCCGGCGGCGTCAGGCTGCGGAGGCCACGCGGTGCAGCCAGCCGTGGCGGTCCGGAACGCGGCCGTGCTGGATGTCGAGCAGGTGCGTGCGCAGCTGCATGGTCAGCGGGCCGGGTTCGCCGGTGCCGACGGGAAAGTCACCCGTGCGGGCCTTGACCGCCCCGACCGGAGTGATGACCGCCGCGGTGCCGCAGGCGAAGGTCTCGGTGATCGACCCGTCGGCCACGCCGGAGCGCCACTCGTCGACGCTGACCTTCCGCTCCGTCACCGGATGCCCCTGCTCGCGGGCGACGGTGATCAGCGAGTCGCGGGTGATGCCCGGCAGCAGGGTGCCGGTGAGCTCGGGGGTGACCAGCTCGGCGTCCGCGCCGGAGCCGAGGACGAAGAACAGGTTCATCCCGCCCATCTCCTCGACGTAGCGCTTCTCCATCGCGTCGAGCCAGACCACCTGGTCGCAGCCGGCGGCGATCGCCTGCTCCTGGGCCAGCAGGCTGGCCGCGTAGTTGCCCGCGCACTTGACGTCGCCGGTCCCGCCGGGAGCTGCCCGGATGTAGTCCTCGGAGAGGTAGACCGTCACCGGCTGCACGCCGCGCGGGAAGTACGCGCCGGCCGGGCTGGCGATCACGATGAACAGGTACTCGTCGGCCGGTCGGACGCCGAGGAAGGGCTCCACGGCCATCTCGTAGGGCCGCAGGTACAGCGTCTGGTCCGGCCCGGTCGGCACCCAGTCGCGGTCGGCGTCGACGAGTGCGTCGACGGCGGTGAGGAAGGCGGCCTCCGGAACCGGCGGCATCGCCAGCCGGGCCGCGCTGCGGGTGAACCGGGCGGCGTTGGACTCCGGGCGGAAGGTGGCCACCGTGCCGTCGGGCTGGGCGTAGGCCTTCAGCCCCTCGAAGATCGACTGCGCGTAGTGCAGCGTGGCCGCGCTGGGGTCCATCTGCAGCGGCCCGTAGGCGGTCAACCGGGCGTCGTACCAGCCCTCGCCGGTGCGGTAGCGGGCCACGAACATCGAGTCGGTGAAGTAGCGGCCGAAGCCCGGGTCCTCCAGCAGCCGCGTGCGCTCGGTGGTGGAGCGGCGCGGCACGTCCTCCACGACCAGCGGCACGCCCTCGCTGAAGGAGCGGGAGGAGGTACGGCTGTCGGCGAGCGTGTCGGTCATGGCTCCCACCTGGCGGATGTGTGCGGTCGCGGGTGCCCGGCTGCGGGCCCGCATCCTCACCCTAGCTCGGCGGACGTGGCCTGCCGCGACCGACGGCCCCGCGGTGTGGGGTGCCTCCGGGGCAGACCGCGGGGAGTCCGTCGGCCGGGCGGCCCGGGCCGGGCGAGCGGCGGGGACCGGTCAGCTGCCGGTGGGCGCCGCGGACTCCACGACCTCGTAGCTCCACAGGTGGGTCTGCGAGCGCTCCGCGGCCGGCGCCAGGGTGTCACCGCCGCCCTCGTGGGCGCGGTCGAAGTCCTGGCCGGACTGCCAGGCCTGGTAGGCCTCCTCGCTGCTCCAGCGGGTGTAGACCAGGTAGGACTCGGTGCCCTCGACCGGCCGCAGCAGCTCGAACCACTCGAATCCCGGCGTGCTCTCCACGGCTCCGGCCCGGCCCTTGAACCGCTCCTCGAAGCGGGCCCGCTTGTCCTCGGGCATGGTCACGACGTTGATCTTGACGACGCTCATGCCCGCATCCTGCCCAACTCCCGCGCGGGTGACACGGCGGTCCGGCCGTGCGGAACACTGGCCGGGTGAGCTCCCCGTTCCGCACCTCCGACGTCGGTATCGCCCGGCTGGACGTCGACCGCGCCGCGCGCACCGGCACCCCGGAGGTCGTGTTCGCCGGCGGCAAGAGCCCCGCCGAGACGGTCATCTGCCTGGCCGGCCTGCTCGACGCCGGCGCGCCGCTGGCCTGGGCCACCCGGGTGGACGAACCCACCGCGGCGGCGATCCGGGCCCGCTGGCCGTCCGCGCACGTCGACGCGGCGGCGCGGGTGGCGTGGATCGGAACCGTGCCGGAGCCGGTGGGCGAGGTGCTGGTGCTGACCGCCGGAACATCCGACGCGGCCGTGGCCGCCGAGGTGGCCGCCACCCTGACGGCCAGCGGTGTCGGCTGCCGGCGGGTGGACGACGTCGGGGTCGCCGGGGTGCACCGGGTGCTGGCCGTCGCCCCCGACCTGGCCCGGGCCGACGCCGTGGTGGTGGTGGCCGGCATGGACGGGGCGTTGCCCAGTGTGGTGGCCGGGCTGACCGACCGGCTGGTGGTCGCCGTCCCCACCTCGGTCGGCTACGGCGCAGCCTTCGAGGGGCTGGCCGCGCTGCTGACGATGCTCACCGCCTGCGCCCCGGGGGTGCTGGTCGTCAACATCGACAACGGGTTCGGCGCCGGCGTCGCCGCCGCCCGGATCGCACGGTCAGCCCGGACCCGGTCCCGGTCCTAGCTCAGTCCTAGCTCGGGCCGTCGGCGACGCAGTCGAAGCTGCTCGCGAAGTCGGGGCTCCCCGAGCCGGTGTAGCGGGGGTAGGTCGGGTACTGGCAGAGCGGCCGCGTGCGCGGGGCGCCGGCGGTCTTGTCCTGCACCACCGGGTGCGCCGGTGCGATGCCGGTCCTGACCCAGCGGTCCAGCGCGGTGAGCGAGTCCCATCCGGCGGTGAACGCCGGGGTGCCGATGTTGGCGTGGTTGGCGCCGGGCACCAGGTAGAAGCGGACGAACGAGTCGACCGTGCGCTGACCCATCGCGTCCTCGAGCCGGTTGTAGTAGTCCACCGTCGAGCGGTGGCTGACCAGCTCGTCCGCCGTCCCGTGCAGGAGCAGCAGCTTTCCGCCGTTCGTGGAGAACGGCCGCAGGTCGGTGCTGTTGACGTCCTGCAACCCGGTGAGCACCGAGATGCGGTCCTGCCAGGTGCCCGGCGCCAGCGGGTCGAGGGCGAGCGAGTCGAAGGACGGGTCGCGGGTCACCGCGTACTTGACCCAGGCATCCCAGAACTGCGGGCCGTAGCCGGCCGTCTTCGGCATGGGATTGGCCGGAGCATCCGTTCCCAGCCCGAGCAGCGGCACCGCCATGTCCGCGCCGGACAGGAACGGGAAGCCCGGGTAGCCGGTCTCTCCGCTCGCGAGCGGGTACGGGAAGGTGATCGGAGCGGAGATGGCCCGGATCGCCGTGATCTGCGCGTCCGACAGGCAGGTGTCGCCGGTGTCCTGCCCCTCGGGGCAGCGCAGCACGACCGGGTCGAAGGTGCAGGCGGGCTCGTTGCTGATGACGCCGTCCTGCACCCCGTCGAGGTTGTCGCACGCCCCGAGCACGGAGTCGTAGAGCAGCGCCTGCTGGGCTGGACGGGGGAACGCGCCGGGCGCGGCGAGCTGACGGGTCACGTAGCCGAAGTACAGGTCCAAGGTCGCTGCGTTATACGCGGGATAGGCGCTGATGACCCCGTCGAAGTCGCGTCCCCACCGCTGCGCCACCGCCAGCGCTTCCCGACCGCCGGTGGAGCCGCCGGCGAAGTAGGTGTGCTCCGGGGCCTGCCCGCCGTAGTACCGGCCGAGCAGGAACGCGGCCGCGTCGTGGGTCTTCTTCAGGGCGTCGCCGGAGAAGTTGCGCAGCGCCTCGTCGTTGAGGAGGAACTCACCGTAGAGCGAGGCGGTCGGTGTGAAATCCGCCGGCGCCTGGTGACCGGAGTCGCTGGCGAACGTCGCGTAGCCGCGGCCGAGCGGGGTCAGCTCGTCGGCCGGGCCGAAGGGCACGTTGCCGTCGAGCGCCGGGACCGTGCCGTCGTAGCCGCCACCGCCGAACATCAGCGCCTTGTGGTTCCACGACGTGGGCAGCGCGACGCCCACCCGGATGTCCGGTGCCGCGGGGTCCACCGGGTGCAGCTCGGCGGTGACCTTGCAGTACTCACCGACCGATGCCGCGCCGGCGCCGGCCGCCGCGACGATGACCGCGTCGGTCACCTCCCCGCCGGTGGTCGGCAGGCCGACGACGCTCGCGGGGATGTCGACGCCGGTGAGCTCCGCGCACGCTCCGGCGGCGTCGGCTGCGCCGGCCGGCCCTGCCCAGCCGAGCGTCGTGAGGACGGCGAGGGCTGCCGCCGCCGCTGCCGTCGCTGCCCTGGTCGTCTTCATGGCACTCCTGTCGTCGGCGCGTGGAGGAGCCGGAGCGCAGGCGCGGGAACGCCGGCGCAGGCAGCGGAGGACGGGGCAGCAGAATGACACAGCTGGTCCCCAGCCGGCCATCCGTGGGAGGCCGTCGGCCGGGTACCGACGCCGCACCGCGGACGCCGGTCAGCGCTTGCGGGAGCCCGACCCCGGGTCGTCCGGACGACGCCCCGGTCCGTCGCCGGCTCAGCGGTAGCGGACCGGGTCGGGCAGCAACTCGTTCATCGACCCCGACCGGAAGCCGCGCGGATCGACCTCCACCCGGGCGAAGCCGGGCACGGCGGCCAGCAAGTCGGGCCGGGCGATCAGGTCGGCGACCCGGTTCCGGTCCACCTCCACGCGGGCCGTCTCCTGCCCGCCCACCGGGCCGAGGTCACGGACCCGCAGGTCGCGCACCGGCAGCCCGGCCTCGGACAGCGCCGCGCGCAGCGCGGTCTCGGCCGCCTCCACCCGGGCCAGCCGCTGCGCCGACACGGGCACGCCGTAGGCGATCCGGCTGGCCAGGCAGGCGGCGGCGGGCTTGTCGGCCAGCGGCAGGCCCCAGCGCCGCGCCGCCGCCCGGACGTCGTCCTTGGTCATCCCGGCCCGGGCCAGCGGCGCCCACGCCCCGCGCTCGGACGCCGCCCGGATGCCGGGCCGGAAGCCGGCCCTCAGGTCGTCGGCGTTGGTGCCGGTGACCACGTCGGCGATGCCCAGCCGGGCGGCCAGCGGCGTCAGCACGTCGACCAGCTCGGCCTTGCAGAAGAAGCAGCGGTCGCCGGCGTTGGCGACGTAGCCCTCGCGGGCCAGCTCGTGGGTGCGCGGCTGCTCGTGCCGGACGCCGAGGCCCACCGCGAAGGCGTGCGCAGCGGCCCGCTCGGCGGCGGGCAGGCTGGGGGACACCGCGGTCGCCGCCACCACCCGGTCGGCGCCGAGCGCCCGCACGGCCGCGGCCAGGACGACGCCGGAGTCGACCCCGCCGGAGAACGCCACCAGCACGCCGGGAACAGCAGCCAGATCGGTGTGCAGCGCGCTCAGCCGGGCGTCCAGGTCCTCCACTCCCAGCAGGTTGCCACAATCCGGCCCGGAGCCGGCGTTACGGTCTGCGGGCGTGCCCCGACCCGAGCTGCCCGCGTGGCCCGCGACGCCGCCGGCGCACGGTCCCGGCGGAACGTTCCCGGTAGCGGCCGGACTCAGCGGGGCGGAAAGCCGACCGACACCCTGGCCAGCGGGCCGGCGTCCTCGATCAGCGCGACCAGGCGGTCCCCCGGGCCGACCGCCGCGTGCAGCCCTGGCGCCCCGGTGGCCGGTATCCGCCGGCCGTGGCCGAGGTCGACGGCCTCCTCGGCGGACAGTTCGCGGACCGGGAAGACGGTGCGCGCGGCGGCAGTGAGCCCCAGCACGCCGGGCCCCTCCCCGGGCCCGGCCAGCGCTTCCGCGGCCTCCTCGACCGGCCGGGCGTCGGGAACGGCGAACGGACCCGACGACGTGCGCCGCAACGCGGTCAGGTGCCCGCCCACCCCGAGCGCCGCGCCGGCGTCCCGGGCGAGAGCCCGGACATAGGTTCCGGTGCTGCAGGAGACCGTGATGTCCACGTCGACCAGGTCCGGCGTCGGCCGGGCGATCCGGTGCACGTCGATCCGGTGCACCGTCACCGGGCGGGGGGCCAGCTCGACGACCTCCCCGGCCCGCACCCGGTCGTAGGAGCGGCGGCCGCCCACCTTGACCGCGCTGACCGACGAGGGCACCTGCTGCAGCGCGCCGACCTGCGCACCCAGCGCCGCACGGACGGCCTCCTCGGTCAGGCCGGCGGCCGACGCGGTGGAGCGGACCTCGCCCTCCCGGTCGTCGGTCACCGTGCTCTGGCCGAGCCGGACGGTCGCCTCGTAGGTCTTGTCCGAGCCGCTGAGGTACCCGAGCAGCCGGGTCGCCGCCCCGACGCCGAGCACCAGCAGGCCGGTGGCCATCGGGTCCAGCGTGCCGGCGTGCCCCACCTTGCGAACCGACAGCACCCGGCGGGCGCGGGCCACCACGTCGTGCGAGGTCATCCCGGCGGGCTTGTCCACCAGCAGCAGGGACGGCGGGACGGCGGCGTCGGGACGGCGCCCTTTCGCTCCGCTGCGTGCCCGCTCCGCTCCTCGGTCGCTGGCGCTCCCTGCGATGCTCACTCCCCCGTCGTCCGCACGTTGGCTCACCCGGTCACCCTGGCAGGCGCCTGGAGCCACCGGTCGCCGGCCACCCGCACGCCCACGCCGACCAGCCGCAGCACGATGAACAGGGTCAGCCCGCTCCAGACACCGGCCAGTCCCCAGCCCAGCCGGCCGGACAGCAGCGACAGCGGCACGAAACCCACCGCGGCCGACCCGAGGGTCACGGTCCGCAGGTAGGCGACGTCACCGGCGCCCATGAGCACGCCGTCCAGGGCGAAGACCACCCCGGCCAGGGGCTGCATGAGGGCCAGGAACCACCAGACCACGGCGGCCTCGGCCAGCACGGCCGGATCGTCGGTGAACAGCGGCGGCAGCACCGGGCGCAGGGCCAGCAGCGCGGCGGCGACGACGATCCCGGTGCCCAGCCCCCAGGCGCTGACGCGCCGGGCGGTGCGGCGGGCGGCGTCGGGCCGCCCGGCACCCAGGGCGTGGCCGACGAGGGTCTGCGCGGCGATCGCGTAGGCGTCGAGCACCAGCGCCAGGAACAGCCACAGCTGCAGGGCGACCTGGTGCGCGCCCAGCTCGGCGGTGCCGGACCGGGCGACGACGGCGGCCGCGGCGGCGAACGCCAGCTGCAGCACGGCGGCGCGCAGCAGCAGGTCCCGGCCGAGGACCAGCTGGGCACGCAGCGAGGACCAGCGCGGGCGCCACGGGATGTCCTGCCGGCGCAGCTCGCGCACCAGGGCGCGGCCGAAGCAGGTCGCCGACACGGTCTGACCGGCCAGGTTCGCCAGCGCGGAGCCGACCAGGCCCAGGCCGGCGGCGTGCACCAGCAGCGGGCACAGCACCAGGCTCGCCAGGCTGCCGGCCAGCACGTAACCGACGGGACGGCGCAGATCCTGCACCCCGCGCAGCCAGCCGTTGCCGGCCAGCGCGACCAGCAGGAGCGGCAGTCCGGGGCTGGCCACCCGCAGCCACTGCTCGGCCCCGGCGGCGACCGCCCCGGCGCCTCCGGCGAGGGCCCGGGTCAGCGGCCCGGCGAGCACCTGGAAGGCCAGCGCCAGCACGATCCCGAGCCCGGCGGCCAGCCAGGTGGCCTGCACGCCCTCGGCGACCGCACCGGCCCGGTCACCGGCGCCGGCCCGGCGGGCGGCACGGGCCGTCGTTCCGTAGGCGAGGAAGTTCAGCAGCGCGGCCACGTACCCCAGCAGCCCGCCGCCGACGGCCAGCCCGGCCAGCGGAACGCCACCGAGGTGACCGACGACGGCGGTGTCCACCAGCAGGTACAGCGGCTCGGCGGCGAGCACCACCAGCGCCGGCGCCGCCAGCGACGGGATGGACCGGGTGTCCTCCCCGGATCGGCGACTCCGGACTGCACCGCGGCGCGGTCCGGAGGACCGCCGGGTCATCGCCCGGTGGCCCGGAGGGTCGCCACGAGTGCGGCGATGGTGGCCTCGCAGTCCAGCCGGGAGGTGTAGCCGGCGGCCGCGCGGTGCCCGCCGCCGCCGAAGCCGCCGGCCACCCGGGCGACGTCGGTGGCCCCGCGGGAGCGCAGCGAGACCACCCAGCTGCCGTCGTCCTGGCCCTTGAGCACGCAGGCCACGTCGGCCTCCCGGGTGGCGCGGACGACGTCCACCAGGGCCTCGAGCTGGTCCTCGGCCAGGCCGCACCCGCGCGCCTCCCCGGTGGTGGCCCACGTCCAGACCAGGCCGGCGCCCACGGCGGGCTCCAGCCGGGCGCGGCCGGTGACCAGCGACAGCAGCCGCAGCCAGCCGAACGGAGCGGTGTCGAACAGCCGCTGGCTGATCGCGGCGTGGTCGATCCCGGTGCGCAGCAGGCGGGCGGCCAGTTCGTGGGTGCCGGGCGCGGTGTTGCCGAAGCGGAAGGAACCGGTGTCGGCGGTCAGCCCGGCGTAGAGACAGGCCGCCAGGTCGGCGTCCCAGTGCACGGCCAGCCCGTCGAGCAGCGCGGCCACCAGCACCACGGTCGCGGCGGCGTCCGGCGCGATCACCCGGACGTCGCCGAACCCGGGGTTGCTGGCGTGGTGGTCGACGACCACGGAGGTGCCGGCCGCTTCCAGCAGCGCGGCGAGCTCACCGAGCCGGCCGGTCGAGGAGGCGTCCACGCTGACGAAGACGTCCGGCGACGGCGGAACGTCGGTGGACGGCACGAGGGTGTCCGCGCCCGGCAGCCAGCGCAGCGACTCCGGCAGGGTGAACGGCCCGGGGAAGGTGGCCACGACGCGGGCGCCGAGGGCGCGCAGGCCGCGGGCCAGCGCGAGGGTGCTGCCCAGGGCGTCGGCGTCGGGCTGGACGTGACCGGACAGCACCACCGTTCCTCCGTCGGCTGCCGCCGCGCCGAGCACCTCGACCGCCTGCTGGACCTGCGCGGATGTGGTGGTCGCAACCGTCACCGGGTCGACCCGTGTCGCCGGCTCGATGCCCGGCGCCCGGCCGGGTTCACGCCTCCTCCGGCCCCGGGCCGGCGGCGGGCGGAGCGTCGGACTCCTCGGTCACCCGGCCGCCGCCGACCGGGATGGCCGGGCCGCCGTCGTCGGGTTCGTCGGCGGCGATGCTGCCGGTCTCGCCGATCTCGCCGCGCTTGCCGCCGGCGGTCGGATCGCCGTCCGCCGGCTCGCTCCGACCGCCGAGGGTGGTCTCCCCCTCGTGCTCGGCCGGGGCGTACGGATCGGGGTCCACGGCCTCGGTCATGGTGCGCTCCTGGTCTGCTCCGGCCGGCGGGCGGCGTCGTGCGCGGCGTCGCCGAGGACGTCGTCCCCGGCCACGCGGAACTCGTCGTCGAGCCCGTCGGGATCCTCGGCCGGACGACGGTACGGGTCCGGCTCGCCGGCGTACTGCGCGCCCTCCCGGGCCCGGGCCAGCTCGGCGTCGGCCTGCCGCACCCGCTCCAGCGCCTCTTCCAGCTCGCGCGCGGTGCTCGGCACGATGTCCGCGACGAAGCTCAGCGTCGGGACGAACTTGATGCCGGTCTGCTTGCCGACGGTCGAGCGGAGCACGCCGGTCGCGCTGGCCAGCGCCCGGGCCGAGTCGGCGACCTCGGTCTCGTCGCCGTAGACGGTGTAGAAGACCGTGGCCTCGCGCAGGTCGCTGGTCACCCGGGCGTCGGTGATCGTCACCATGCCCAGGCGGGGGTCCTTGATCTGCGTCTCGATCGTGGCCGAGACGATCTGGCGGATGCGCACGGCGAGCCGGCGGGCCCGGGCGGGATCGGCCATCGGGAGGACCTCCTCGTTCGTCGCGTCGGCGTCCTTCCGGGCGCGGACGGCAGGTGGACGCTGGGCAGGAGCCCGGCGCGGCCCGTCCCGGTCCCGCCCTGTGCCTGCAGGCGGCGGGACCGGGACGGGGTCCTTCAACAGGCGTCGGCGTCGGAGAGCAGCTGCCGGTGCGTCGACAGAAGCGTCACCTCCGGCAGGCCGGCCAGCAACCGCTCGCACGCGTCGAGCACGTCGCCGACCTGTGCCGCGTCGGCCGCCACGGTGGCCATGCCGACCTGGACCCGACGGTGCAGGTCCTGGTCGCCGACCTCCGCGGCGGCCACGGCGAACCGCCGCCGCAGCTCGGCCACGATCGGCCGCACCACGGAGCGCTTCTCCTTGAGCGAGTGCACGTCACCCAGCAGCAGGTCGGCGCTGAGCGTCCCTGTGAACAACGCTCAACGCCTCCCGCTACTCGACGATCGCCCCCGGCCCCGCCTCTTCCTATTCGCGCGGCTTCTCCCGCAGCTCGAAGGTCTGGATCACGTCGTCGACCTTGATGTCGTTGAACGACCCCAGGCCGATGCCGCACTCGTAGCCCTCGCGGACCTCGGTCGCGTCGTCCTTGAAGCGGCGGAGCGACTCCACCGTCAGGTTGTCGGCGACCACGGCCCCGTCGCGGATGAGCCGTGCCTTGGAGTTGCGCACGATCGTGCCGCTGCGGACCAGCGACCCGGCGACGTTGCCGATCTTCGGCACCCGGAAGACCTCGCGGACCTCGGCGGAGCCGAGCTGGACCTCCTCGAACTCCGGCTTGAGCATCCCCTTGAGGGCGGCCTCGATCTCCTCGATGGCCTGGTAGATGACCGTGTAGTACCGGACGTCCACCCCCTCGCGGTTGGCCAGCTCGGTGGCCTGGCCCTCGGCCCGGACGTTGAAGCCCAGGACGATGACGTCGTCGGCCAGCGCCAGGTCGATGTCGCTCTTGGTGATCGACCCGACGCCGCGGTGGATGACCCGCAGCGAGACGTCGTCGCTCACCTC
>JAICZD010000217.1 GCA_025933855.1 Modestobacter sp.
CTGCTTCCTCTACCACCTGATCGGCAACGGCACCGGCCGCTGGCGGGTACCGGTGGGTGGCATGGGGGCGGTCAGCGGGGCGATGGCGACCGCCGCCCGCGCCGCCGGCGCCGACCTGCGCACCGGGGTCACCGCGACCGCTCTGGAGGTCCGGGACGACGGCGTCACGGTGCACTGGACCGACGCCGGCGGCGCCGCGCACGCCGTCGACGCCGGGCACGCCGTGAGCGGAGTGGCTCCCGCCGTGCTGGACCGGCTGCTCGGCGCTCCGCCCGCGGTCCGGCCGTCCGGATCCCAGCTGAAGATCAACATGGTGCTGCGCCGGCTGCCCGGGCTGCGGTCGGGCGCCGATCCGGCCACGGTGTTCGCCGGGACGGTGCACGTCGACGAGTCCGCCGGCCGGCTCGACGCGGCGTACGCGGAGTCGGTCGCCGGGCTGCTGCCGCGGACCATCCCCTTCGAGGTCTACTGCCACTCGCTGACCGACCCCACCATCGTGGGCGACACCGGCCTGCACACGCTCACCCTGTTCGGGCTGCACACACCGGCCGAGCTCTTCGCCGCCGATCCGGTCGGCACGCGGGCAGAGGCAGTGCGCCGGGTGGTGATGCAGCTGGACGAGTACCTCACCGAGCCGCTCACCGACTGCCTCGCCCTCGACGCCGACGGCCGGCCGTGCCTGCAGGCGTCGTCCCCGCTGGACGTGGAGGCGGCCCTGGCCATGCCGGGTGGGCACATCTTCCACGGCGACCTGTCCTGGCCGGTGGCCGCGGACCCGGAGCAGGTCGGCGGCTGGGGCGTGGACACCCCGCATCCCCGGGTGGTCGCGGCGTCCTCCGGCGGCACGGTCCGCGGCGGTGCGGTCAGCGGCCTGGGCGGCTTCGCGGCCGCCCAGCACCTGCTCGGCGGCCGCTGACCCGGGCTGTGTTCCCCCGGGGTCGAGCCACCCGCCCGTCGGGTGAGCCGGGTCATGACCCGGCTCGACGGTCGCCGGGGCGGCTCGACCGTCCGGTGCGGTCCGAGCAGCCGCCGGCCCGCGCCGCCGAGCACGACCGGCCCGGACCTGGTGCCATGGAGGCGTGCGGGGGAGCCGGTGGACGCAGGCGCGGGCGGAGGCGCGCAGCCTGGTCGCGGCCATCCGGCGCCGGCTGCGGGGCCGGGACACCGCGCTGATCGCCGCCGGCCTGACCTTCTACGCGGGCATCGCGGTCGTTCCGCTGCTGGTGCTCTCGCTGGGGCTGGCCGCCTGGCTGACCAGCGCGGAGACCATCCGGCAGCTGACCGGACGGCTGGCCGAGGTGCTCCCGGCCAGCCTGGGCGCGCCGGACGCGCTGGCCCGGCTGACCGAGGCCGGCGTGGGGGTCACCGCCTGGCAGGCGCTGCTCAGCCTGCTGCCGATCTCGCTCTACGGCGAGGGGCTGCGTCGTGCGCTGCTGCGGCTGAGCCCGGCGCAGGACCGGTTCACCGCCTGGCGCGGGCGGCTGCTGGCCCTCCCGCTGGTGCTGATCGCACCCCTGCTGCTGTACCTGTTGCTGCGGGCCGGCCGGGTGCTGGCCGAACTCGATGGGCGACCGGGTGCCGTCGCCGCCGTCGGGGGCCTGGCGGTCGGCTACTACTCGGTGCTCGGGGCCCTGCTGCTGCCGATGGCCTGGGGCTTCGGCGTGGTCGCCGCCGGCCGGCTGCGCTGGCCCGCCGTGCTGGCCGGAGCGTTCCTGACCGCGGCCAGCCTGTCGGGCTTCCTGCAGGGCTTCGTGCTGTTCCTCGCGCTGCCCCTGGACCTCGGCGCCCCGTTCGGCGGCCTGGACGTGGTCGGCGGCGTGGTCGCGGTCGGCTTCTGGCTGTACCTGCTGCACCTGGTGGTGCTGGCCGGCTGGCTGGTCAGCCAGGCGCTGGACGAGCGGCTGCGCCGCGGTCGCCCGCCCGGTGTGGAGTCGCCCGGTGCCGAGCCCGGTATGGAGTCGCCCGGTGCCGGAACCCGCGACGGAACGACTCCGGAAGATCCGGTCAGTCCGGCAACGGCGGCTCGTCGATGAGCCGGTCGCGCTGGGTGTCCACGTCGTAGTCCGACTGGGGCAGCCGCGGGGCGAGCTCGGTCAGCGTCTCCAGCAGCAGCCGGCCCACCGCCCAGTTGCGGTACCACTTGCGGTCGGCCGGGACGACGTACCAGGGATTGGCCTCGGTGCTCGTGCGCTCCAGCACCAACTGGTAGGCGCGCTGGTAGTCCGGCCACAGTGCCCGGTCGTCCAGGTCGCCCGGGTCGAACTTCCAGCGCTTCGCCGAGTCGTCCAGCCGGGCCAGCAGGCGCTCCTTCTGCTCCCACGGCGAGATGTGCAGGAAGCACTTGACCAGCGTCACCCCCTCGCCGGCGAGCTGGTCCTCGAACCGGACGATCTCGCGGTAGCGCCGCTCGATCACCTCGGGCGGGGCCAGCTCCCGGACCCGGCCGATCAGCACGTCCTCGTAGTGCGAGCGATCGAACACCCCGATCAGCCCGGGCCCGGGTACGGCCCGGCGGGCCCGCCACAGGAAGCCGTGCCGCTGCTCCTCCGGGGTCGGCGTCCGGAAGCTGGTGATCGCGACACCCTGCGGGTTCACCGCGCCGACGACGTGCTCGATGACGCCGCCCTTGCCGCTGGTGTCCATGCCCTGCAGCAGCAGGAGGACCCGGCGGCGTCCACCGGTGGCTCCCTCGGCGTAGAGCAGCTCCTGCAGGTCGGCCAGCCGGCCGCCGTCCACCAGCATCCGCTCGCGGGTGCGCTCCTTGTCTCCGGGCGCCAAGGGGGTCGCCCGCGGGTCGAGGTCGGACAGGACGAGCGGGACCGGCGCCCGCAGCGCGGCGCGGAGCGAGGGAGCCATGGGCGGAGCCTAGGGACGAACGGGCCGGTCAGCTGGCCGGGGCCGCGTCCCGGCTTCGAGCGGGACGCGAGAACGGGGGCGGACACCACCGCCGACGGTCTCCACGGCGGCACGGTCTCCTCGAGCGCGGCTCGACGGTGTCCGGGGATGCCAGGATGTCTGCGTGGCCGTCGAAGAGGGGTGCTGATCGCCGCGCTGCGAACTGCCGGGACGGTGTTCGGCTACCTGCGGTCGCCGTCCCCACGGGAGTGGACCTCGCGGTCCTGGACTCCGCGCCGCTCTACCTCGCCGGCCGGATCGCGCTGCGCGGCCGGCTGCTGTTCGATGACGACCCCCGTGCCAGGGTCGCCTGGGAGGCCGACACGCGAACCCGGTACCTCGACGAGCTGCCGTCAATCGAGCGCATGAGCCGGGAGTACCTCGAAGGGATCGCCACCCGTGGTCGACGTTGAACGCCGGAACCGGGTCCTCACCCGGGTCGAGCAGGACACGGGCGGCATCCGCGCCGATGCCCGAGACGCCGACCTGACCACGGACGCCGCCGCTCCACGAGCCGTCGAGTACGGGTTCGTGGTGGCGATCGAGGGCTGCGTGCCGGCGTCGCCGAGTCGGTGGCCCGCGCGGTCGGCTTCCGCAACGTCCTGGTGCACCAGTACGCCGACGTCGACGAGGATGTCGTCCGGGCCGACGTGGCACTGCTCGACGACCTGGATGCGTTCACCGCAGCCGTGGCCGCCTGGGTCGTCGGCAACGGCTGACGGCACGCTCAGGCGGCGAGCAGCTCCGGGAGCTCACCGCGGTGCAGCACCACCAGGCTGCTCACCGCCCGGGTGAGGACCACGTAGAGCCGGTGCAGGCCGCGCGGCTCGGCGGCGACGATCGCGGCCGGCTCGACGACCACCACGTGGTCGAACTCCAGGCCCTTGACCAGCCCGGCCGGGACGACGGAGATCCGGCCCGGCGCACGTCCGTCATCGGTCAGCGCCTCGACCGGCAGCCCGGCGGCGGTCAGCATGGCGACCACCTCCGGCACCGCGGCGTCGGCGCACACCACGCCGGTCGAGCCCTCGGCAGCGGCCAGTTCGTCGACGACGTCGGCCAGTGGCCCGGCCAGCGACGACACCGGGTGCAGCCGGAGCGCGCCGGGATCGCGGCGCACCGCCGTGGCCGCGGGGAGGCCGGGGGCGATCAGCGGGAGCAGCCGGTTGGCGAAGTCCAGCACCTCCCCCGGCACCCGGTAGCCGCGGGTCAGCGGCCGCACCGCGGTGTCCGGGCGACCCAGCCCGGCCAGGGTGTGCGACCAGTCGGCCGCCGACCACGGGCTGGTGGCCTGGGCGAGGTCGCCGAGCACGGTCAGCGACCCGGCGGCCAGCCGCCGGGCCACCGCGCGGCACTGCATCGGCGAGAGGTCCTGCGCCTCGTCGACGACGACGTGCCCGTAGCCGGGGGTGCGCTCGAGCATGCCGGCCACCTCGTCGACGAGGACCGCGTCGGCCTCCGTCCAGCGGGAGGCGCGCGCCGACCGGGGAGCGACCGGCCAGTGCAGCAGCGCCTGCTCCTCGTCGGTGAGGACTCCGCGTGCGGCGCGGGCCAGCCGGCCGGAGTCGCTGAACAGCGCGGCCACCAGCCCGGCGGCGTCCACCGCCGGCCACACCGCGTCGCAGAAGGCCCGCACCTCCCGGCTGCGGGCGGCCCGGCGCGTCTCGGCGTCGGTCGGGCTGCCCCCGCCCGCCTCCTTCTGCCGGCGGGCGTCCTCGGCCACCGCCATCGCCAGTCGTTCCCGGCCGGCGGCGTAGTGCACGACCTGCTGGTCGTCGGCCGTCGCGGCGCCGGCCCGGCGCAGGTCGTCGACGTAGCGCCGCAACCGCTGCTCGGGGACCCGGTACCGGCGGCCGGCCAGGGTCACCTGGACCGAGTCGGCCGGCTTGCAGATCCCGTTCCACAGGGCCCGGTGCAGGACTGTCGCCATCCGGACGTCGCCCTTGAGGACGGCGACCGCCGGGTCGTCGACCGCCCGGACCGGCACCCGGGCGGTCAGGTCGGCCACCGTGGACTGGTCGACGTCGACCTCCCCGAGCGTCGGCAGCACCTGCTCGATGTAGCGGAGGAACGCCCGGTTCGGTCCGACCACGAGGACCCCCGTCCGGGCCAGCTGCCCGCCGTGGGTGTAGAGCAGGTAGGCGGCGCGGTGCAGGCCGACGGCGGTCTTGCCGGTGCCCGGCGCGCCCTGCACGCAGATCGACTCGGCCAGCGGCGCCCGCACGATGTCGTCCTGGTCGGGCTGGATGGTGGCCACGATGTCGCGCATCGGGCCGCTGCGGGGGCGCTCGATCTCCTGCCGGAGCAGCGAGAGCGCGCCGGGCGCCTGCAGCGGGGCCTCACCGTCGGTCAGGAACTCGTCCTCGTAGCTGGTGAGCTCACCGGCGGCGAAGCCGAACCGGCGGCGCCGGGCCAGCCCCTGCGGATCGGCCGCGCTGGCCTGGTAGAACGGCCGGCTCATCGGAGCTCGCCAGTCGATGACGACGGGGTCGCCGGCCGCGTCCCGGACGTGCCGGCGGCCGATGTGGAAGGTCTCGCCGTCACCAGCCGGTCCGGCGTCGGTGCGACCGAAGAAGGGCGGGACGTCCGGGTCGTGCGCGAGGGACCGCAGCCGGTCGGCGCGGGCGGCACCGAGCCGCTCGGAGGCCCAGGCGTCGACGCCGGCGTCGGTGATCCGCTCGGTGGCGGCGCGCATCTCGGTCAGGCAGTCGGCGGCGCGGTCCAGGTGGGCACGCTCCGCGGTGAGCACGGGATCGTAGGGCGCGCGGTTGGGGGAATCAGTCTCTGCAGGCGAAGGACGAGACACGGTCGGAGGACGCTACGCCGCCGGAGCCGACCGGTCGA
>JAICZD010000183.1 GCA_025933855.1 Modestobacter sp.
AGGAGGAGCCCCGCCGGGGTGGTGGGGCGGGTGGAGCCATTGCGTGGTGGGGCGGGTGGAGCCATTGCGTGGTGGGGCGGGTGGAGCCATTGCGTGGTGGGGCGGGTGGAGCGATTGCGTGGTGGGGCGGGTGGCGCGGGGCGGGGCGTCGAGCCGGAGGGAAGCCGGCTCGCATGTCCCTGGTCCGGTCGAGCCGCGGGGAAGTCGGTTCGAACGGGTGGTGCGAGGTCGAGCGCGGGCGCCGGGGAGGGCGGCCGGATGGGCGATCGGGTCGGGATGCGGTCAGGACAGCGTCGGCATCCCCTCGCTCTCCATGGCCGCGAAGGCGGCTTCCTGCTCGGCGACGTAGGCGTCCCAGGTCGGGGCGTCCCAGATCTCGAAGCGGGTGTCCACGCCCACCACGACGACGTCGCGGTCCAGGCCGGCGTACTCCCGCAGGCTCGCCGGGATGGTGATCCGGCCGGTCTTGTCGGCCTCGATCTCGACCATCGAGCCGAAGCTCATCCGGGCGTGCATCCGGGCGGCGTTGGTGTCGGCGGGGGCCATGGCCTTGAGGGCCGCGCTCTGCTCGGCCACGCGCGCCATCGTCAGGCCGTAGATGCAGCGTTCCTGGCCCTTCTTGATCACCATGCCGTCGGCCACGAGCTCGCGGTAGCGGACCGGGAGGGCGAGCCGGCCCTTCTCGTCGAGACGCAGGGCGTAGCTGCCGACGAACACCGGATCACCCCCTGCATCTGTCCTCCTGTGGTCGTGCCGGGCCGCCGAGCGGCCCCTGCCTCCCCATTGGGCGACACATTAACCCACTGGCCCCCACTGGACGCCACTCTGACCCGTGTCGCCCCCGCTCTCCCACCGCGCCCCACCGGGTCCGGGGAAGGGAGCGCGCCGGGTCCCGGCTGGAGCCGTTCCGCGAGCCCCCCGCCAGGGCCCTTTCGCCACGTACCGTTGGTTCGGTGACGGAGCTCGCAAGGTCACGCACCGGCCGTGCCCCGTCGGGCGCCCGTGCCGAGGAGCGCCAGCAAGGAGGACGCGTGGGCGAGGGCACCGCAGAGCTGCAGTCCGGGCTGGTCGCGGCGGCCCTGGACGCCGGCGAGCTGAATCCTGCCGAGCTGAATCCTGCCGAGCTCGACCCCGGCGACCTGGACGTGGCCACCGAGGGGGCGCGGATCGCCGCGGCCATGAGCCGGGTGGTGGAGGGCAAGCCCGACGTCGTCCGGCTGGCACTGATCGTGCTGCTCGCCGAGGGGCACCTGCTCATCGAGGACGTTCCCGGCGTCGGGAAGACGACGTTGGCGAAGGCGCTGGCCCGGTCCATCGACAGCACCGTGCGCCGCATCCAGTTCACCCCGGACCTGCTGCCCAGCGACGTCACCGGCGTGGCCGTCTACGACCAGGAGAGCCGGGCGTTCGAGTTCAAGCCCGGTGCCGTCTTCGCGAACCTGGTGGTCGCCGACGAGATCAACCGGGCCTCGCCCAAGACGCAGTCGGCGCTGCTGGAGTGCATGGAGGAGCGGCAGGTCACCGTCGACGGGGTCACCTACGAGCTGGCCCGGCCGTTCATGGTGCTGGCCACCCAGAACCCGCTGGAGATGGAGGGCACCTATCCGCTGCCGGAGGCCCAGCGCGACCGGTTCACCGCGCGGATCTCGATGGGCTACCCGGATCGGGACGCCGAGCTGGCGATGCTCGACGAGCGGGCCACCTCCGACCCGCTGACCCAGCTGGCGCCGGTCGCGGACGCCGCGATGGTGCGGGCCCTGGTGAGCGCCGTCGGCCGCCTGCACGTGGCCGAGCCGCTGCGCCGCTACATCGTCGCCCTGGTGGAGGCCACCCGGCAGTCCCCCGACCTGCGACTGGGCGCCTCCCCGCGGGCAGGCTTGCAGCTGCTGCGCGCCGCCCGCGCCGCGGCGGCGCTGGCCGGCCGGGACCACGTGCTCCCCGACGACGTGCAGGCGATGGCCGTTCCGGTGCTCGCCCACCGGCTGCTCCTCACCCCCGACGCGACGCTCGCCCGGCGGGACGCACAGCGGGTGGTGACCGACGTGCTGGCCGCCGTCCCGGTCCCCCGCGGACGCTGACCGCCACCATCCGGGGCGGCGCCCGCGGACAGTAGAGAAGGGAACCCGGTGAGCCGGAGCAGGCTGGCGGAGGCCGCCTCCTCGCTGACCCTGCGCGGCCGTTGCCTGGTGGCCGCGGGCATCACGCTGTGCCTGCTAGGTGCCCTGCTGGGCGAACGGCCGCTGGTCCGGCTGGCGCTGTTCGTCCTCGCCCTGCCGGTGCTGTCGGCGGCCGGGGTGGCCCGGCAGCGGTTCCGGCTGGCCTCGCGGCGCACCGTCACGCCGTCCCGGCTGCCCCGCGGCGGGGACGCCGACGTGCTGCTGGAGGTGACCAACACCGACCAGCGGACCGGCGGGCTGTGGGTGCTGTCCGAGCAGCTGCCCGCGGAGCTCGGCCGGCGTCCGCGGTTCGTCGTCGAGCGGCTGTCCAGCGGTGCCACCGCGGCGCTGCGCTACCGGCTGCACGGCACCCGGCGGGGCCGCTTTCCGCTGGGCCCCCTGCGACTGCGGCTGGTCGACCCGTTCGGCCTCGTGCTGCGCACGGCCGTGGGCAGCGACACGGCGACGCTGCTGGTGGTGCCGCGGGTGCGCCCGCTCACCGGCTCCGGCGGGCTGGCCGGCGCGGGGGGCACCGGCGGCGAGGGCGCCCGGCGCTCCATCGCCATCCACGGTGAGGACGACGTGAGCACCCGGGAGTACCGGCACGGCGACGACCTGCGGATGGTGCACTGGCGGGCCACCGCACGCACCGGTGAGCTGATGGTCCGGCTGGAGGAACGACCCTGGCGCGCCGCGGCCACGCTGCTCCTGGACACCCGCGCCAGCGCCCACCTGACCGGCGGCGGGGTTCCCGGCTCCAGCGGGGACGCCGCTCCGCCGTCGGACACCCTGGAGTGGGTGGTGGAGGCGGCCGCCAGCATCGGGACCCACCTGCTGCGCCGCGGCGCGGGGCTGCGGCTGATCGCCGACACCGGCGACCTGGACGGGCTCGGTGTCCGCGGCGGGGTCAGCGCCGAGGAGCTGCTCGACCAGCTGGCCGAGCTCACCCCCTCCCGGCTGACCGGGCTGGACCTGGCGGTGGAGGCGCTGCGCCGGTCCACGGTCGACGGCCCGGCGATCTGCCTGCTCGGGCTCGTCGCCCCGCAGGACGTCGCCGCGCTGGTCCGCGCCCGCTCCGGTCCCGACACCGACCTGGCCGTGCTGCCCCACGCGGAGAGCTGGCTGGACGCCGGAGCGCAGCGGACGCGCCGTCCGCTGAGCCCCGGCGCTCGCGCGCAGCTCGTGCAGCGGCACGACGACGGGATCCGGCTGCTGCGTGCCGCCGGCTGGCAGGTGGCGCTGGCGCGGCCGGAGGAGACCGTCGATGAGGTCTGGAGCCGGCTGGGCGCGGCCGGCACCCCGGGCGGCGCCCGGTGGACCGGTTCGGAGGTGCCGGCGTGACCGGAGCAGCGGAGCAGCCCGCCGCCGTCGGGGGCCGGGCGGGAACCGCCGCGGCCGCCGCGGTCGCCGTCCTGCTCGGCGCGCTGGCGCTGGACCCGGTCTTCGCCGCACGCACCTGGCTGGTCCCGGTCGTCCTCGCCGTGGCGCTGCTCTGGCTCTGCGGGGTGGCGCTGCGCGCCGGGGTGGACCGGCTGCTGCCCGCCGACGGTTCGCCGACGCGGCTGACCACGGCAGCCACCGCGGCGGTCCCCCTGGGCCAGGTCCTCGCCGTGCTGTGCCTGCTCACCACCGTGTTCAGCCCGGAGGACGCGTTCGCCGGCGTGCTGCCCACCTTCACGTCACTGAGCCGGCTGGCGGGGGTGCTCGGCGACGGCATGGCCGAGATCCGCGAGCAGGCCACACCCGCGCTGCCGCTGACCGGGCTGGTGGCCCTCACCACGGTCTTCGTGGCGCTGATCGCGCTCGCCGTGGACCTGGTGGCGGTCGCCGGCCGGCAGCCGGCGCTGGGCGGCCTCGGGTTGCTGGTCCTCTACTGCGTGCCGGTCAGCACCATCACCGGCCACGTGGCGCTGATCGCTTTCCTGGCCCCGGCGATCGGGTTCGGCATCCTGCTGTGGGCCGACCAGCGCGGCCGGCTCGCCGGCCAGGACCGGGCCGGCTCCGGCGCTCCGCTGGGCACCGGCACGCTGACCGCCGTCCGCAGCGGAGCACTCGCCCTGGCCGTCGGCGTCCTGCTGCCGGTCGTGGTACCCACGCTGGCCGAGGGCTCGCTGGCCACCGGGCTCGGCGGTGGCGCCGGCGGCGGCACCGGGCACACCGGCACCGGCCTGGACCCGGTGGCCGAGCTGCGCGGGGAGCTCAACCTGCCGCAGCCGATGGACCTGCTGGAGGTCGCCTCCTCGGTGGACGACCCCGGCTACCTGCGGTCGGTCGCGCTGGACGTCTACGACGGCTCGGGGTGGCGGATGGGGAACCTGGACGGCGAGCGGTCCATCGCCGGGAGCTCCCGGCTGGTGCCCGTTCCCGGCCGCGAACCCACCCGGGAGGTGCGGGCCACCATCACCTCCCTCGGTCACGACGACCGGTTCCTGCCCACGCCGTCGGCGCCGCAGTCCATCGACGTCAAGGGCGGCGGGGACGAGGACTGGCGGATCGATCCGGCGACCGGCACGGTGTTCGGCCGGGACACGACCACCTCCGGCCGCACCTGGTCGGTGGTGGCCGCGGAGCCGCAGCCCACCGTCGATGAGCTGGCCGCCGCGCCGGAGCTGCCGGTGGACGACCGGATGCGCCGGTACACGCAGCTGCCGGAGCTCAACCCGGCCGTGACGGCCCTGCTGGGCCAGCTGATCACCCCCGGGCAGACGCCGTACCAGCGGGTGCTGGCGGTCTACGACCACCTCACCGACCGGGCCAACGGGTTCACCTACAGCCTGTCCACCGCCCCCGGGACCTCCGGGGACGCTCTGGCCGACTTCCTCCGCCTCAAGCGGGGCTACTGCGAGCAGTACGCCGGCGCGATGGCGGTGCTCGTGCGCGCCGCCGGCGTGCCCGCCCGGGTGGTGCTCGGCTACACCCCCGGCAGCGCGAACGGCGGCCGGAACCGGACGGTCACCAGCGACGACGCGCACGCCTGGGTGGAGGTCTGGTTCACCGGGCTGGGCTGGGTGCCCTTCGACCCGACCCCGCTGGGCGCCGGGCGTGCGGTGACGCTGCCGTGGGCGCCGCGGGCCGACTCGACCGTCGACCCCGCCTCCGTCCCGGTGCAGCCGGGCACGGTTCCGACGGCCCCGAGCGCAGGGCAGGCGGAGCTCGACCGGGACAACCAGTTCACGCCGCTGGATCTGCCGCAGGCGAGCGCACAGGGTTCGGGGACGGGCCGGCTCACCGGCGGCGGGCTGGGCGTGCTGGCCGCCGTCCTCGCGGCGCTGCCCTGGCTGGCGCGCCGCCGGCAGCGTGCGCTGCGGCTGGCCGACGGCCGTCCGGGCGCGCTGTGGGACGAGTTGCTGGCCACCACCACCGACCTGGGCATCGCCGTGCCACCGACGGCAACAGCCAGAGGCGCGGCCCGGCAGCTGGCCCAGCAGGTGTCGGGGGTGGCGCCGGCCGCGGTGCCGGCCCTGCGGGAACTGGCGCTGGCCGAGGAACGCTCGGTCTACGGCCCGGCCGCGCCCGGCCGGTCGCCGGAGCTGCGCAGCGCCCTGGCCGAGGTCCGGCGGGGGCTGCTGCGCACCGTGTCCCGGCGGCGCCGGGTGGCCGCGACGCTGTGGCCGGCCTCCACGGTGGCCGTCGCGGCCCGGTGGCTGGCCGCCCGGCGTCCCCGCCGTCCCCGGTCGGCCTGATCCGCGGCGGCCGGCCGCCGTCTGCCGGCCATGTCACCGACCACGCGCCCGTGCTGCCGACCCCACCCTCCAGCGCGGGGTCGGCAGCGCGAGCGCGAGGTCGGTGCCTGACATGACGGCAGCCGCCGTCCCGGAGGGGACGACGGCTGCGGAGCGGGAGGAGCTACTGGTCGTAGCGGCGGCGGAAGCGCTCCTCGAGACGGTCCTTGAGCGGCTGGCGGCGGGCCTTGCCGGGCTTGCCGCCGCGACCGGCGGGCCGGGCCGCGGGGCCGGGGGCGGCCTCGACGGCGCCGGTCGCCGTCTTGTAGTTCAGGACGCCGAGGGCCAGGCCGCCGAACATCACCAGGAACCCGACCACACCGAGGGGCACCGACGGGACGGCGACGCCGCCGATGAGGCCGGCGAGCCCGACCAGGATCAGCAGAACGCCCAGCTGGAGCTTGCGGCGGGCCTTCAGCCGGCGGTCCCCGGTGCGGACGGTCGAGGCGAACTTGGGATCATCGTCGACGAGGGCGCGCTCGATCTGCTCCAGCAGACGCTGCTCGTGCTCGGAGAGCGGCACGTCGACCTCCAGTTGCGCAGTGCTCCAACCACCGGCGGCAATCCGCCCGTGGTACCTCAGAGGATACGAGCCGTTGGCGGGGTGCGAAAGGCGAGCCGCCCCCGACACCCCGCAGCTCAGTGTCTTCGGTCACACACGTCGCGTACAGGACACGTCAGCCGGGGTCGGGGTGGGTCCGCGGCGGGGTCGTCCGGCTGTCGCCGGGCTCTGCGGGGGGCTGCCGGGGCGCCGCGCCGCCGCGGTGGCCGCCGCCCGGGCGGCCCGCGGGTTCGGGGCGGGGGCCGTGGGGCGGGCCACGGTGCTCGCCCGCCGGCACCGACCCGGCGGGGGCGGGTTGCCGCGGGGGTCCCGGACGGCGGCCCGGCAGC
>JAICZD010000205.1 GCA_025933855.1 Modestobacter sp.
CAGCCCGCGCCGCCGGCCGCGGCCGCCGCCCGGGCCCCGGGCGCTGCGCGGGGCCGCGCCCGGCGGGGTCGGGGCCGTCGCCTCCGCCGGCGCAGCCGCCGCGACTACCTGGTGTTCCTGGCGTTCGCCACGCCGAACCTGCTGCTCATCGCGCTGTTCACCTACCGGCCGCTGCTGAGCAACATCTACTACTCGACGCTGAACTGGACCCTCGGCGCCCAGGTCGCCACCCCGATCGGGCTGGGCAACTACCGCGAGTTCTTCAGCTCCCCGGACACCGGGCGGATCCTCACCACGACCGCGATCTTCACCGTGGCCACGGTCGGTGGGTCGATGGCGCTGGGTCTGCTGGTGGCCGTCGCGCTGAACAAGCGGATGCCCGGCGTCGGGTTCGCGCGCGCCGCCGTCTTCTCCCCGTTCGTGCTCTCCGGCGTCGGGGTGGGCCTGGTCTGGTTGTTCATCTTCGACCCGATCGTCGGCGTCCTCGGGGCGTTGCTGCGGATGGTCGGGGTCGCGAGCCCGCAGTGGTTCAACGACCCGACGCTCAGCCTGGTCATGGTGATCATCGTCTACATCTGGAAGAACCTCGGCTACGCCGCAGTGATCTACCTGGCCGGCCTGCAGTCGATCAACAAGGACGTGCTGGAGGCTGCGGCCATCGACGGGGCCAGCCCCCGGCGCACCTTCTTCTCCATCGTGCTGCCGCTGCTGTCGCCGACCACGTTCTTCCTGCTGGTCACCGTCATCCTCAACTCGCTGCAGGCCTTCGACATCCTGCGGATCATGAACCCGCTGGGCCGCGGGACGACGACGCTGATCTACGAGGCGTACCTGCAGGCCTTCGGCGGGTCGAACCGGGCCGGCTACTCGGCGACGGTGTCCACCGTGCTGTTCGTCCTGCTGGTCCTGCTCACCGTCTTCCAGCTGTCGGTCCTCGAGCGCCGGGTGCACTACCGGTGACCGCCGTCGCCGAGCGGACCCCGGTCACCCCCCGGCGCAACGGCCCGCTGTCCCACCGCAACCTGGTCGCCACGATCACCACCGGCTACCTGCCGATCGTGCTGGCCACGCTGGTCGTGGTGCTGCCGCTGGTGTGGATGGTGCTCGCCTCGTTCAAGAGCCCCAGCGAGCTGCTCACCCAGAAGCTGGACGTGCTCCCCGACTCCCTCGCGCCGTCCAACTACGCGGAGGCGGCGCGCACCGTCCCCTTCGGCCGGCTGTTCTTCAACTCGGTGCTGGTGACCGCGATCGGTGCCGGGATCAAGGTCGTGCTGGCGGTGCTGACCGCCTACGCGCTGGTGTTCGTCCGGTTCCCCGGCAAGAAGATCATCTTCGCCCTGGTACTGGCCACGCTGATGGTGCCGCCGCAGGTCTCGGTGCTGCCCAACTACGTGCTGATCAGCGGGCTGGGCGGGCAGAACACCTACTGGGGGATCATCCTGCCCGGGCTGGCGACCGGCTTCGGGACCTTCCTGCTGCGCCAGCAGTTCCTCACCCTGCCCGCCTCCATCATGGAGGCGGCCGAGATCGACGGGGCGAGTCACTGGCGGCGGCTCACCCGGATCGTCGTCCCGATCTCGACACCGGCGATCGCCACCGTCGCGCTGGTCAACATCGTGTTCGAGTGGAACGAGTACCTCTGGCCGCTGGTCCTCATCACCGACCCGCACATGATGACCCTGCCGGTCGGGCTCACCCTGCTGCAGAACAGCGAGAGCGGCGCCGACGGCTACGGGCTGGTGATGGCCGGCACCGTGCTGGTGATCGTCCCGGTGCTCGTCGTCTTCGCCGCCTTCCAGCGCTACATCGTCTCCGGGTTGACCCAGGGGGCGGTCAAGGACTGACCGCCGCGCCCGCCGATCTGCTTCCGCTGTCCAGCAATCCCCGTCGTCAGGAGGCTCTCCCCGTGTCCGTACCGCCGCCCTTCCGTCCCGCCACCCTCGCCACCGCCGCTCTCGACCGGCGCCGTTTCCTCGGCCTGGCCGGGCTGGGCCTGTCCGCTGCGGCGCTGGCCGCCTGCGGCGGCCCGAGCACGTCCAGCGGGTCCAGCAGCCCGTCGGCGGCCGCCGAGGTGGACTGGTCGAAGGTGACGCCGGCCAAGGAGATCACCTTCTGGTCCAGCAACCCGGGCAGCTCCCAGGCGGTGACCCAGCAGATCATCGACGCCTTCCACGCGTCCCAGCCGGACATCAAGGTCAGCCTGGTCACCGCCGGGGCGAACTACGAGGAGATCGCGCAGAAGTTCCAGTCGGCCCAGGCCGGCGGCGGGCTGCCCGACCTGATGGTGTTCTCCGACGTCTGGTGGTTCCGCTACAAGATGCTGGACTCGATCATCCCGCTGAACGGGCTGGTGGACGCCGTCGGCATGGAGGTGGACGACTACCGCAAGGGCCTGTGGGCGGACTACACCTACGACGACGCCCAGTGGGCCGTGCCGTGGGCGCGCTCGACGCCGCTGTTCTACTACAACAAGGCGCACTGGTCCGCCGCCGGCCTGCCCGACCGGGCCCCGGAGACCTGGGACGAGTTCACCGGGTGGACGGCGAAGCTGCAGGGCGCCGGGCTGGGCACCCAGCACGCCTTCCAGCAGCCGGCACTGGCCAACTACGCGGGCTGGAGCTTCCAGAACGTGCTGTGGGGCTGGGGCGGCGGCTGGTCGAAGAAGGACTCCTTCGACATCATCTGCAACTCCAAGGAGTCCGTCGCGGCCATGCAGTTCCTGCAGGACTCCGTCTACAAGGACGCCTGGGCCGGCGTGGCCAGCAACGACCAGGTCAACGACCTCACGGCTGGGGCGGTCAGCTCCACCATCGCGTCCACCGGCAGCCTGGTCGGCATCCTCAAGGCCGCCAACTTCGAGGTGGGCGCCGGTCCGCTGCCCGGCGGCCCGGAGGAGACCTCGCCGGTGTGCCCCACCGGTGGCGCCGGGGTCGGCATCCCCAAGGACCGCCCGAAGGAGAACCAGCTCGCGGCGGCGACGTTCATCAAGTTCCTGACCTCGCCGGAGAACACGGTCACCTTCTCGCAGGCCACCGGGTACATGCCGGTGCGCGAGTCGGCCGACACCGCAGCGATCATCGCGGCTGCCCCGCAGGTCGAGGTGGCGCTCGCCCAGCTGGACCACACCCGGACCCAGGACTACGCCCGGGTCTTCCTGCCCGGCGCCGACCAGGAGATGGCCAAGACCTGCGCGAACATCCTCACCCAGCAGGCCGGGGTGCAGGGCGAGATGGACGCGCTGAAGACGACGCTGGAGACCATCTACACCCGGGACGTGAAGCCGAACCTCTGAGTCCGGAAGCGGCTGGGTAGGCTCGGCCGCGGAGGCGTCAGGGTGTCTGGTGACCCCCGCGGCCTCTAAAGCCGACGTGGCCGAGCAGCTCGGCCAGGCGGGTTCGATTCCCGTCCGCCTCCGCCGACCGCCGGCAGGGGCCGGCCGGGAACTCCCGGCCGGCCCCTGCCGCGCAACGGCCACCTACGCTCGCGGGCGATGACCGCCGAACCGACCGCTGACCTGCGCCGGCAGGTGCCGCGCACCGACGCCCTGCTGGCCGATCCCCGCCTCGTCGCGGCCGGCGGGCGGCTCGGGCGTGCCCTGGTGAAGTCGGCGGTGCAGGACGTCCAACAGCAGGTCCGCACCGGCAGGATCGCCCCCGCGGACGCCGTGGCGGCGGTGCTGGCCGTCCTGCCCGCGACCGCCGGGACCCTGCGCCCGGTGCTCAACGCCACCGGGGTGCTGGTGCACACCAACCTCGGCCGGGCGCCGCTGTCCGCCGCGGCGGTCGACGCGGTGGTCGCCGCCAGTGGCACCACGGACGTCGAGCTCGACCTGGCCACCGGACGTCGCGGCCCGCGCGGTGAGGGTGCGCTGGCCGCCCTGCTGGCCGCGGTGCCCGCGGCCGAGGCGGCGCTCGTGGTCAACAACTGCGCCGCCGCGCTGGCGCTGGTCGCGACCGCCCTCGGCGGGGAACTGGTCATCGCCCGCGGGGAGCTGGTCGAGATCGGCGACGGCTTCCGGATCCCCGACCTGCTCGTCAGCACCGGCGCGCGGCTGCGCGAGGTGGGGACGACGAACCGGGTCACCCCGACCGACTACACCGACGTGCTCGGGCCGGATACCACCGCGGTGCTCAAGGTGCACCCGTCGAACTTCGTGGTCCGCGGCTTCACCCGGGCCGTCCAGGTCGCCGAGCTCGCCGCCGCGCTGGCCGGTACCGGGCTGCCCCTGGTCGCCGACGTCGGCAGCGGGTTGCTGCGCCCGCACCCGGCGCTGCCCGACGAGCCGGACCTGCAGAGCACCCTCGCCGCCGGCGCGGACCTGGCCCTGAGCAGCGGCGACAAGCTGCTCGGCGGCCCGCAGGCCGGCCTGGTGCTGGGCCGCGCCGACCTCGTGCGGCGGCTGCGCCGGCACCCGCTGTACCGGGCGCTGCGGGTGGACAAGACCACGCTGGCCGCACTCGAGGCCACCCTGCGCGGACCCCACCCCCCGGTGCGGCAGATGCTCGACGCCGACCCGGCACAGCTCCGGCAGCGGGCCACGGCGCTGGCGGCCCGGCTGACCGAGGCGGGGCTGGCGGTCGCCGTCGTGACGTCCACCGCCCGGGTGGGTGGCGGCGGTGCGCCGGAGCTCGAGCTGCCCAGCTGGGCGGTCACGCTGCCCGCCGCGTTCGCCGAGCCGCTGCGCCGCGCGTCGCGACCGGTCGTCGGGCACGTCGCCGGCGACCGGACCGTGCTCGACCTGCGGAGCCTGCTGCCGGCCGACGACGACGCGCTGGCGGTCGCCGTCCTCGAGGTGGCCCGGCGGTGGACGTGACCGGCACCGGCAGTGACGCGACCGGCCCGACCGGCGCGGCCGGTACCGCCGGCATGCAGGTCGTCGCCACCGCCGGGCACGTCGACCACGGCAAGTCCACGCTGGTGCGCGCCCTCACCGGAATGGAACCGGACCGGTGGGCGGAGGAGCGCCGCCGCGGGCTGACCATCGACCTCGGGTTCGCCTGGACGACGCTGCCCTCGGGACGCCGGCTGGCGATCGTCGACGTCCCGGGACACGAGCGGTTCATCGGCAACATGCTCGCCGGGGTCGGGTCGGTGCCCGCGGCGCTGGTCGTGGTGGCCGCGGACGACGGCTGGTCGGCGCAGACCCAGGAGCACGTCGCCGTCCTCGATGCGCTCGGCGTCGGGCACGGTCTGCTCGCCGTCACGAAGTCCGACGCCGCCGACCCGGCTCCGGTGCTCGCCGACAGCCTCGACCGGCTGGCCCGGACGTCGCTGGGCCGGCTGCCGGCGGTCGCGGTGAGCGCCCGGACCGGCGCCGGCGTGCCCGAGGTGGCCGCGGCGCTGGAGCAGGTGCTCGCCGGCCTGCCCGTGCCGGACCGGTCGGCCCCGGTCCGGCTGTGGATCGACCGCGCCTTCACCATCCGGGGGGCCGGCACCGTGGTCACCGGCACGCTGGCCGCGGGCACCGTGACGGTGGGCGAGCGGTTGGAGCTCGCCGGCCGGTCGGTCGTCGTCCGCGGGTTGCAGTCCCTGGGCGAGCCGGTGCCGGCAGCGGTGGCCACCGCCCGGGTGGCGCTGAACCTGCGGGGGGTCGCGGTCGAGGAGGTCGCCCGCGGCGACGCGCTGCTCACCCCGGACGCTTTCCGCTCCACCGCTGCCGTGGACGTCACCCTGACCGTCCCGGTGCAGGAGCGGATGCCCGCCGAGGTGATCGTGCACGTCGGCTCGGCCACGGTGGCCGCGCGGGTCCGCCCGCTGGACGGGACGACGGCGGTGCGCCTGCGGCTGGCCGCACCCCTGCCGCTGCGGGTGGGGGACCGGCTGCTGCTGCGCGATCCGGGCACCCGCCGGGTGCTGGGGGCCGACGTCCGGGACGTCGACCCGCCGGAGCTGCGGCGCCGCGGTGCCGCGCGCACCCGCGCCGCCGAGCTGGCCGACCAGCCGTCGGGTGCCGCGGGCGGGCTTGGGGAACGATCGGACCGCCGGGGGGTCGGGCAAGAGGGTTTACTGGGGTTTGGCTGGCGCGGTGCGGCGGGGGCGGCCG
>JAICZD010000002.1 GCA_025933855.1 Modestobacter sp.
CGGGGTGCGGTAACGGCCGGACCAGTCGACGACGTCCTCCCGCCACAGCCGGCGCAGCAGTTGGTAGTTCTCCACGGCCAGCGGGATGCCGTCGCGGATGTCCTTGCCGAACCACGGGTAGACGGGGCCGGTGTTGCCGCGGCCCATCATCAGGTCGACCCGGCCGTCGGCGACGTGCTGCAGCGTGGCGAAGTCCTCGGCGATCTTCACCGGGTCGTTGGTGGTGATCAGCGTCGTGGACGTGGAGAGGATCAGCTTCTCGGTCCGTGCCGCGATGTAGCCCAGCGTCGTGGTGGGGGAGGAGGGCACGAACGGCGGGTTGTGGTGCTCGCCCTGCGCGAAGACGTCCAGCCCCACCTCCTCGGCCTTGAGCGCGATCGCGATCATCGCCTTGATGCGCTCGCCCTCGGTGGGTGTGCGGCCGGTCGTCGGGTCCGGCGTGACGTCGCCGACGGTGAAGATCCCGAACTGCATCTCGCGCTCCATGTGGTTGAGAGAGCAACTACTGTTCGAGGGAACCCCGGCACCCCCACGCGCATTCCCGCTCGCCGCCGGCCTCAGCGGGCAGGGTCCTGCCTACCTTGCTGCGGCGGTGGTCGCGGGAGGACGATGTACGTGACATACGTGTGCACAGGAGGACCGATGACCACTCCGGGACACCAGGGATCCGCACGGCGGGCCACCTCCGGCGACCCTGAGCCGAACCCCTTCGCCGAGGCGGAGAAGCTGATGGCGCAGTGGGAGGCGCGGCACGACATCGCGGCCTCCGGTCGCCGTCCGGGCCCCGGTGTGTCGCAGTACCTCAGCCGCGAGCGGTGCACGGAGGCCTGCTCGACCCCGGCGCACGAGCACCGCCGCCCCCGGGCGGAGTCCGCCCGCGACCGGCGACAGGGCCCGCCGCCGGACCCGCACCCGCACCTGTCGGACTTCTGGGGCTGGCTCGGCGGCCCGCCGTCGCCGCCCCGGGACACCCGGAGAGCGGCCGGCAGCTGACCGCTCGGGGGCCTGCGCGCGGTCAGACCATGCGGGCAGTCGGTTCACGCGGGTGGTCGGACCACGCGCCGCAACCAGCCGTGGGTGTCCGGCGTCCGGCCGTACTGCAGGTCGATGACCTGCTGCCGCAGCGCCAGCGTGGTCGGCCCCGGCGCGCCGTCGCCCGCGGTCACTTCGCCACCGGGCCACTTCAGCGGGCCGACGGGGGTGATGACGGCGGCGGTGCCGCAGGCGAAGACCTCCGCGATGCGGCCGGACCGGGCGCCCTCCCGCCACTCGTCCACGTCCACCCGGCGCTCCTCGACCCGGTGCCCGGCGTCCCGGGCGAGGGTCAGGACGGTGTCCCGGGTGACCCCCGGCAGGATGGCGCCGGTCAGCTCCGGGGTGACCAGCGTCCCGTCGTCGAGGACGAAGACGATGTTGCTGCCGGCGAGCTCGTCGACCCAGCGGTGCTCGACGGCGTCGACGAACACGACCTGGTCGCAGCCGTGGTCCATCGCCTCGCGCTGGGCGACCAGCGAGGCCGCGTAGTTGCCTCCGCACTTGGCTGCGCCGGTTCCGCCGACCGCGGCGCGGACGTACTCCTGGGTGAGCCACAGCGAGATCGGCCGCAGCGGGCCGGTGAAGTAGCTGCCGGCGGGTGAGGCGATGAGCAGGAAGCGGACCGAGTCGCTGGGCCGGACCATCAGACCCACCTCGTCGGCGATCATCAACGGCCGCAGGTAGAGCGACGCCGCCTCGCCGTCGGGCACCCACGCGGCGTCGGTCCGCACCAGCAGGTCGCAGGCGGCGACGAAGTCCTCGACGGGGAGCTCGGGGAGCGCCAGCCGCCGGCACGAGTCGATCATCCGGCCGGCGTTGCTCTCCGGGCGGAACAGCGCGACCCCGCCGTCGGGCTGGCGGTAGGCCTTGAGTCCCTCGAACACCGACTGCGAGTAGTGCAGCACCGCCGACGCCGGATCGATCACCAGTGGCCCGTACGGCATGAGCCGGGCGTCGTGCCAGCCGGCCGATGCGTTCCACCGGGCGCTGACCATGTGGTCGGTGAACACCCGGCCGAACCCCGGATCGGCGAGCGAGGCGGCACGGGACTCGGCGTCGACCATGCCGCCGCTGGGCTGGACGGTGAACTGCACGGAGATCTCCTGGATCGTGTCGGGAGCCGGGACGGGTGGGCTCAGCGCAGCTGGTCGCCCATCGAGGCCGCGCCGGCCGGGACGAGTTCGACCCCGAGCGGGTGCTCCTCGACGCGCAGCGTGGCCCGGTCGACCACCAGCAGCGAGTTCTCGGCCATCGGCTGCCAGCCGCCCCCCTCGGGCTGGGCGAAACCGGAGGACGCGACGACGACCGAGGACCCGGTGCGCCGGTACCGGAGGTCGTAGTACGGCGCGGCCTCCTCCACCTGCTCGACCAGGTCGTCGACGGTCGGCCCGGCGGGCGCGGCCGGCGGCTGCACGGACGGGTCGTGGCAGTTCAGCACGTACAGGGCCTCCGTGGTCAGCAGCATCGCGTTGAGACTGCTGGGCCGGAAGTCCGCCGCGATCCGGCCAGCCACCCGGGCGACCGCGGTGGGCAGGTCCACCCCCTGCTCCTCGACCTCGGCCAGCAGGGCGAGGAAGAAGTGCTCGCTGTCGGTGGTCCCCCGCAGCCGGGCCCGGGACGCCGGGGACAGCAGCTCCCCGACCCGGTCCAGCGGGTAGATGCCGCCGTTGTGCGCGAAGGCCGCCCCGCCGTGCAGGAACGGGTGGCTGTTCGCCTCCTCCACCGGCAGCCCGGGACTGGCCCAGCGCAGGTGCGCGACCGCGCCCTCGGCGGCCACGTCGGTGGCCACCGACAGGAACTCCGGGTCCGAGGCCGCCCGCGCGGTCGACTTCCGCACCCGGACCTCCGGGCCGACGGCGGTGGCCAGCCCCCAGCCGTCGGCATGGATCCGGGACAGCTGGGCGAAGGCGGCGAAGCTCTCCTCGCCCAGCACGTTCCGCAGCGAGCGGCCCGGACGGGCCACCCAGCCCAGCAGGCGGCACATCAGACGTACTTCCCCATCCCGCCCGCGACGTCGATGGACGCGCCGGTGATGTAGCTGGCCCGGTCGCCGGCCAGGAAGGCCACCATGCCCGACACCTCGTCGACGGCGCCGAAGCGCTGCAGCGGGACCTCCTCGGCGGCCCACTGACGGAAGAACTCCTCCGCCGGCAGCTCCGGCGCCCGCTTCCGGCGGATGTTCTCCCACTGCGGGGTGACCACGAAGCCGATGTTCACGCTGTTGACCAGGATGCCCTCCGGCCCGAGCTCGATCGCCAGCGCCTTGCTGAGGTTCAGGCAGGCCGCGCGGTTCACCGTGGTGGCGAAGAACTTGTGGTCGGGGTACCTGGCGTAGACGGCGTTGATGTTGACCACCCGGGGGGCGGAGCTCTCCCGCAACCAGGGCAGCGCGGCCCGGGTGCAGCGGATCTGGGAGAACAGCTTGACGTCCAGGTCGCCCTGCCAGTCCTCGTCGGTGAGGGTGGCGAACGTGCCGGGGTGTGCGGCGCCGGCGTTGTTGACCAGCACGTCGATCCCGCCGAGCGCCTCCGCCGCTGCGGCGAGGAACGCCTCCACCTGCCCGGGGTCGGTCACGTCGGCCGCCTGTGCGTGCACGGTGGCCCCCGACCCGCGGAGCCGGGCCGCAGCCGCCTCCACCTCCTCGGCGTTCCGCGCGCAGATCGCCACGGCCGCACCCTCGCCGACGAGCTCCTCGGCGACGGCCAGACCGATCCCCTTGGAGCCGCCGGTCACGACCGCGCGCCGCCCGGCGAGACCGAGCTCCATCAGACCGGGGAGTTCTCGGGGTCGTCCCCCCCGGACGACGGCGCGGCCCGCCCGGTGACCTGGGCGGCGGCGTGCTCGAGCAGGGTGCGGCGCGGCGGGTTGAACACGTCGACCTCGTAGCACCCGGAGTCCGTCGTCCGGGCGCCGTGCGGCACCCACGGCGGCGCGACCGCGACGTCGCCGGCGCGCATGGTGCGGACCTCGCCGTCCAGCTCGAACTCGAACTCACCCTCCAGCACGATCACGATCTGCTCCTCCTCGTGGACGTGCAGGGGAGCCTCGGTGTGCGGTGCGAACCGGACGAAGTTCGTCATCGTCTTCTCACCGAGCACGGGCCGGAACTCCAGGCCCGGGACGAACTCCACCGGTTCGATGGCACTGACGTCCACGAAACGGCCGGCCGCGGTCGGCGTGCCGCCGGCCTCGCTGCTGAAGTGCGACGTGCTCACTGGGCTCCTCCGGGAGGGGATCGAGGGGGACGGCCTCCGCCGGGCGGGGCCGTTCGACCGAGCGTAACGCCGCCCTCGGTGTCCGGCTCGCAACTGGTGCTCCGAGTGAGCCAGTCGGTCGGCGCTTGCCAAGTTCTACCGCATCGCCACCTGACAGGAAATGCCGGTCGCCGTGCTGATCGATCTTGACGGTGGACCGTTGCGGGGTCAGGATCCCCCGGACCGGAGACCGACGCCGCACGGGGGGCCGTTCCGGGCGGGGCGGTGGCCCGGCTCGGCGACCCCGGGCGTCGGCCCTGACGTGCACGTACCCGGGCCCCGAGCAGGGTGCCGGGCCGGAGAGGACGAACCCGATGGCAGCAACGCGCGGTGTCGGCAAGCACGGTTTCGTGCGGGCCCACGGCCTGCTGAGCGACGCGCAGCAGGAGGCCGGGCAGCGGTCGGCCGCGCTGGTCGAGCAGCACGACATCCGCACCGTGCGGTTGATCTGGGTCGACCAGCACGGCGCGCCGCGCGGCAAGTTCATGTCCGCGCCGGACTACCTGGCGTCGCTGGAGAACGGCATCGACTTCTCCGCGGCACTGTTCAGCATGGACAGCGCCAACAACGTCTTCACCCCGCTGTTCGCCGAGGGCGGCGGTTTCGACATCCCCGAGTTCACCGGCTTCCCGGACATGGTGCTGGTGCCCGACCCCACGACCTTCCGGGTCCTGCCGTGGGCCAACCGCACCGCCTGGGTGCTGACCGACGCCTACTTCGCCAACGGCACCCCGGTGCCGCTGGACGGCCGCCGGCTGCTGCGCACCCAGGTCGAGGCCGCCACCGAGCTGGGCTACGACTACGTCGCCGGGCTCGAGGTCGAGTTCTACGTGCTGCGCCGGGACTCCGACCGGATCGAGCTGAGCGAGGGCGGCTGGCCACCTCCGCCGCCCAAGGTGAGCCTGCTCGAGCACGGCTACCAGTACCTCTCCGAGGTGCGCCTGGCCGGCATCAACGAGCTGGTCGAGAGACTGCGTGACGCCTACCTCGACCTGGGTCTGCCGCTGCGCTCCATCGAGGACGAGTGGGGCCCCGGTCAGCTGGAGGTCACCTTCGACCCGATGACGGGCATGGACGCCGCCGACGCCATGGTGCTGTTCCGGACCACCGCCAAGCAGGTCAGCCAGCAGATGGGGCTGCACGCGACCTTCATGGCCCGCCCGGGGCTGCCCAACATGTTCTCCAGCGGCTGGCACCTGCACGAGTCGCTGCGCGACCTGGGCACCGGGGAGAACGCCTTCACCAGCGACGACGCCGAGCACTCGCTGTCCCCGGTGGGGCGGCAGTTCGTCGCCGGGCTGCTGGAGCACGCACTGCCGATGATGGTGTTCTGCGCCCCGACGATCAACGCGTACAAGCGCTACAAGCCCTACTCCTTCGCCCCCGACCGCGCGGTCTGGGCCGAGGAGAACCGCGGCTCGATGATCCGGGTGCAGGGCGAGCCGTTCGAGCGCGGCGCGCACATCGAGAACCGGGTCGGCGAGCCGGCCGCGAACCCCTACTTCTACGTCGCCGCCAACATCGCCGCCGGCCTGGACGGCATCCGGCGGGAGCTCACCCCGCCGCCGCTGGCCGGCGCCGACCCGTACGCGACCGACGCGCCGCTGCTGCCGACCAGCCTCTGGGAGGCCGTGGACCGGCTCGCGGAGGACACCTTCTTCGCCGACGTGTTCGGCGCCGGCTTCGTGACGTTCGTGACCGCCATGAAGCGCAACGAGGTGAGCCGGTTCCTCAGCGAGGTCACCGACTGGGAGATGCGCGAGTACTTCGAGTTCTTCTGATGAAGGGCCCCCTGCCGGGCCCAGCACTCGCACGCTCGCGGCGGGGCCCTGCAGGGCAGGGGGCCGACCACGGGAGGAGAGGAGATCCGCATGGTCGTGGAGCGCGGGAGGGCCCCGGGGTGAGCGGCGGACGGGCGCCGGTGGTGCTGGCCGAGGTCCGGGAGGTGTCCCTGCCGCTGGTCAAGCCCTTCGTCACCGGCTTCGGCGTCACCGACAGCCGGCGCACCGTGCTGGTCCATCTGCGCGACGCCGACGGCAACGAGGGCTGGGGCGAGGGCCCGGCCCTGGACCACCCCTACTACCTCCCCGACACCACGACCTCCACCTTCGAGGCGGCGACCCACTTCGCGCTGCCACTGGCCCTGGCAGCGCCCGATCCCGGACCGGCCACGGTGGCCGCCGCCATGGAGCGGATCAGGGGCAACACGTTCGCCCGGTCCGGTGTGGAGGGCGCCTTCTGGTCCCTGCAGGCGGCCGCCGAGGGCACGGCGCTGAGGTCGCTGCTCGGCGGCGAGCGGGACCGCGTCCCGGTGGGGGAGAGCCTCGGCATCGCCGACACCGTGGAGGAGACGCTCGCGGAGGTGGCACTGCGGCTGGGCGAGGGGTACCGGCGGATCAAGCTCAAGATCCGGCCGGGCTGGGACGTCGAGCCGGTCGCCGCGGTGCGCGAGGCCTTCGGTGCCGACCTGATGCTGCAGGTGGACGCCAACGCCGCCTACACCCTCGACGACGCGGACCAGCTGCGCCGGCTGGACGCCTACGACCTGGCCTGCATCGAGCAGCCGCTGGCCTGGGACGCGCTGCTGGAGCACGCCGAGCTGCAGCGGTCGCTGGCCACGCCGGTGTGCCTGGACGAGACCCTCCGGTCGCCGCAGGACGTGCGGCGGGCGCTGGACATCGGCGCCTGCCGGAACGTCAACCTGAAACCCGGCCGGGTGGGCGGGCTGACGGCGTCGCTGCGGATCGCCGAGCTCTGCGCCGACCGCGGGATCCCGCTGTGGTGCGGCGGGATGCTGGAGTCCGGCGTCGGCCGGGCGGGGAACCTGGCGCTGTGCTCGCTGCCGGCCTTCACCCAGCCGGCCGACATGTCACCGGCCTCGGTGCTGTTCTCCTGGGACCTGGTCGACCCGACCTTCGAGGTGGGCGCGGACGGGACGATCGCCGTGCCGGACCGGGTCGGGCTGGGCTTTCCGGTGCGCACCGACCGGGTGACCGCGCAGACCCTGCGCTCCGCCGTGGTGCGGGACACCGCCGCCGGGATCTGAACCGCGCACGGTCGGGGCACCGTCCCGGCGCGCCGGTCCTGGAGCACGCGCGGAGGGCGGGCCGGACAGGTCCGGCCCGCCCTCCGCATCGTCACTTCTCGTCGAGTGCCTCGACCAGCGTGCCGCCCTCCTCGCCCAGGATGGAGCCGACCCGCTCGATGGCATCCGGTCGCCGCTTGCTCAGCCAGGTGACCGTGCCGATCCCGAGCACCAGCCAGAGCACGACGATGTAGGGCGCCGCCTTGATCGGCGCGATCGGCACCGGGTACACCGAGCCGTACCAGGCCGCGGCGAAGATGATCGCGCCCAGCAGCGGCACCACGCCGTGCAGCAGCGGGTTGAACCTCCGCGAGGTCTGCCGGAAGAAGGCGACGCCGCCGATGCACAGACCGATGTAGACCAGGATCACCGCCAGCGAACCGATGGTGGCCATCAGCGCGTAGACGGTCAGCGGTGCGCCGCCCAGGTCGTCGCTGGGGAAGCCGTACCCGACCAGAACGGCCACCACGGTCGCGGCCAGCACCACGCAGACGGTGGCGTTGACCGGGGTCTTGTACTTCGGGTGGGTCTGGGACAGCCAGACCGGCAGGACGCCCTCCCGGCCCATCGCGAACAGCGTCCGGGCGCTGGCGGTGGCGCAGGCGACGCAGACGATGAACGCGGAGAACATGGCGCCGATCTCGACGAGCTTGGCCATGAAGGTGCCGACGTACTGCTGGGCCACGCCGGCCACGCCGTTGCTGACCCAGGGGGAGGGGTCGTTCGCAAGCTCGTCCACGCCGTAGCCGATCGTCGTGGCGTACGTCGTCCAGACGTAGAAGATGATCGCGAAGGTGACCGCGGCCAGGATGGCGATCGGCACCGCCCGCCGGGGGTTCGCCGTCTCCTCGCCGAAGTCCGCGGCCGTCTCGAAGCCGATGTAGGACGTGATGCCCAGGATCAGGCCGTAGAAGACGCCGTTGAACCCGCCGGAGGCGGTCTTGCCGAAGGTGAAGGGCTGGGCCGACTGCCCGTGCGCTCCGCCCTTGGCCGTCACGACCACGACGACGATCAGCAGGATCAGCACGGTGAGCGCGCCGACCGCCAGCTGCACCCGGGTGGTGGTGTGCACCTTGATCACCGACAGCACCAGCAGCAGTGCCATGCCGAGGACGAAGAAGGCCAGCCACCAGCTGCCGGACAGGCCGAGCAGGTCAGAGAGCAGGAAGCCGACCCCGGCCATGGTCATCGGCACGAAACAGGCCATGCCGAACGCGTAGAGCCAGCCGGCCACGAAGCCCGGGCGCTTGCCGAGGCTGCGGCTGACGTAGGTGTAGGCGTAGCCGGCCGCCGCCATCCGCCGGGTGAAGCCGATGACGACGAAGGCCAGCGTCAGGCAGCCGATGCCGCCGATCAGCACCGCCAGCGGGGTGGAGCCGCCGGCCACCGCGGCGACGCCGCCGGTGTTGAGCTGCATCGCCATGCCCGGGGACAGCACGGAGATGCTGATCGCGATCGCGTCCCAGGTGCGCAACGACCCCTTGGCCAGGCCCTGGGTGCCGCCGGGAGCTGCCGTCTGGCTCATCGGTGCTCTCCTCCGCTGGTCGGGTGGTGGGTGGTGGTCATGGCGCTCCCTCGCTCGGGGGTGGGTCGGGAATGGGTGCGGTGGTCCCGGCAGGCCGGGGGAGCGGGTCCCCGCCGGGGGTCTGGAGGAGGGTGGCCAGCCGCCGGATGCCCTCGTCGATGGCCGCCTCGTCGGCGCGGCTGTAGGCCAGCCGCAGCTCGTTGCTGCCCCGGCCGTCGGGGTAGAAGGGGGCGCCGGGCACGTAGGCCACGCCGAGCCGGGCCGCCGGGCCGGTCAGCGCCCGGGTGTCCACGCCCTCGGCCGCGGTCAGCCACAGGAAGAAGCCGCCGGTGGGGCTGGTCCAGCGGACCGTCGGCGGCATGTGCCGGGCCAGGGCCCCGACCATCGCCGTGGCCCGGCGCCGGTACAGCGCCCGCGCCCGGGTGAGCATGCCGGCCAGGTGACCGCCGGTGACGTACCGGGCCATCAGCAGCTGTCCGAGCGCTCCGGCGCACTGGTCGCTGTTCTGCTTGGCGGCGGTCATCGCCCGGACGACGGGCCCGGGGCCGACCGCCCAGCCCAGCCGCAACCCCGGGGTGAGGATCTTGCTGAAGGTGCCGAGCTGGACGACGACGTCCGGGCCGAGCGACCACAGGCTCGGCGCCGCCGTGCCGTCGAACGACAGCTCCCGGTAGGCAACGTCCTCGACCAGCAGCTCCGCGTGGCGCCGGCAGAGCTCGACGACCTCCTGCCGGCGCTGCGCGGACAGGCTCAGCCCGGTCGGGTTCTGGTGGTCGGGGATGAGGTAGACGAGCTTCGGCGGGTGCGGCCCGGCCAGCGCGGTCGCCAGGGCGTCGCCCCGGATCCCGTCGGCGTCCATCGGAACGCCCTGGACCTCGGCCTGCAGGCCGGCGAAGGCCATGATCGCGCCCAGGTAGGTGGGTGCCTCCACGAGCACCCGGTCGCCGGGCTCCAGGAAGGTGCGGGCGAGCAGCTGGAGGCCCTCGATCCCGCCGCTGGTCACCAGGACGTCGCCGGGGTCCACCACGCTGCCCTGGGTCTCCAGCAGCAGCTGGGACACCGCCGCCCGAGCCTGCGGCAGTCCCTCGGTCGGGGAGTACTGCAGCGCGGTGGCCGCATCGGCGGCGAGCAGCTCGCCGAGCAGGTCCTGCACCGCCTCGACCGGAAAGGTCTCCGGCGCCGGGAAACCGCCGGAGAAGGTGATGACGTCGCGCGCGGCGGCGAGGGACAGGATCGCGGTCAGCTCGTCCCCGGCACGCGACGCCCGGGCAGCGAACTGCGCCGGCCAGTCTCCGGCGGGCACGGGGGTGCTGCCGCCTCGCCGGTCGAGCGGATCGCGGGCCATCGAGTCCTTCCTGCGGTGCAGTTGGGGGACGCGGATGGGCGTGTCCCGGTCAAGTGCGAGGTAGAGTATGGACGCGAATTTCTGTCTGACAAGCACAGGAAGGCCTGGCTTCTCTTTTGACCACGGAAGATGCACCGCTCGCCGGGTTGGCCAGCGTCGCCGGCCACCCGGCGGACCCGGTGCCGCTCGACGACCTGGACCGGCGGCTGCTGCGCCTGCTTGCCCAGGACGCCCGGGTCTCCCAGCGCAAGCTGGCGCGGGAGCTGCGGATGTCGCCACCGGCCATCGGTGAGCGCATCGCCCGGCTGGAGCGCGCCGGCGTGATCCGCGGCTACCGGGTCGACATCGACTGGTCGGCCCTCGGCTACGTCACCGTCTACCTGGCGGTCACCGCCATCCAGGGCGCGGACCAGAGCCGCATCATGACGGCGATGCACCGGCTGCCCGAGGTGCAGGACGTCCTGGTGGTGACCGGGACGATGGACATGCTGGCCCGGCTCCGGCTGCGCGACCACACGCACCTGCGGCAGTTCCTGCTGGAGGGCGTCTGGCAGATCCCCGGCATCCAGCGGACCGAGACGTTCCTGTCCGTGGCCGAGATGCCGTCCAAGGAATTCGGTGCCGATCTGCTCGGCGTCGACGAGCCCGATCGGGGGGCCGAGGAGGCTCCCGGCCCCGGCTGACCGCGCAGGCCGGCCCGCACACCCGTCCCGCCCCCAGCCCGAGGTGGTCCGCTTGACCCTGCAGCACATCGTCCTGTTCAGCTTTCCGCAGGACCTCGACGCCGCCGACCAGGCGGAGATGCGGCGCCTGGTCGAGGCGTGGCCGGCCGAGATCGGCGGGATGACCGCCGTGCGGCTGGGCCGCTCGATCAACGAGGAACGCACCCGCGGCTACCAGTTCCTGCTCTACACCGAGTTCCCGGACCTGCCGGCGCTGCAGACCTACCAGCAGCACCCGGTGCACCAGGAGTTCCTCCGCTGGGTGCTGGACCGGCAGTGCACACCGCTGGCCTTCGACTACCCCCTGGACGAGACCACCGTCGTCCTCTAGCGGCCCGTACCCCCGTCCCAGGAGCTCCCGTGCAGGTGAACCCAGCAGCCGGCGCCATGCCCGCCTCCGGCATCCGCGAGATCATGAACGCCGCGTGGGGGCGCACCGACGTGCTGCACCTGGAGGTCGGGCAGCCGGACTTCCCGACCCCGCCGCACATCGTCGAGGCGGCGCACCGGGCCATGCTCGCCGGGCACACCGGATACACCCCGACGGCCGGCATCCCGGAACTGCGGACGGCCCTGGCGGGCAAGATCGGCAACCGCAACGGGTTCACCGTCGCACCCGAGCAGGTGGTCCTCGGCAACGGCGGCGACCAGGCGCTGCACGCCACGCTGACGGCGATGACCCGGCCCGGCGACGGCGTCCTGCTGCCCGACCCCGCCTGGCCCAACTTCGACATGATGGCCACGCTGCTGGGCCTGCCGGCCGCGCACTACTCGCTGACCGCCGCCGGCGGCTACGTGCCGGACGTCGCGGAGCTGGAGCGGCTGGTCACCCCGTCCACCCGGGTGCTGCTGCTCAACTCGCCGTCGAACCCGCTGGGTTCGGTGATCGGCCGGGAGCGGATGTCCGAGCTGCTGGCCTTCGCCGCGGCGCACGACCTGTGGGTGCTGTCCGACGAGTGCTACGACGAGGTGACCTTCGACGGGACCATGGTGAGCCCGGCCGCGCTGGACCGGGACGGCCGGGTCGCCTCGGTCTACAGCTTCTCCAAGACCTACGCGATGACCGGCTGGCGGCTGGGGTACGTCGCGGCGCCGCCGGCGCTGGCGGAGGTGCTGACCAAGGTGCAGGAGCCGCTGGTCTCCTGCCTGAACACCCCCACCCAGTACGCGGCGCTGGCCGCGCTGGAGTCACCGCCGGAGGTGCTGCAGGGGATGGTCGGGGCCTACCGGCGCCGCCGCGATCTGGTGACCGACCGGCTGCAGGAGCTCGGCATGGCCGCCTTCCGCCCGGCCGGGGCGTTCTACACCTGGGTGGACGTCTCGGCCGGTGGGCTCGGCGCCCGGGAGTTCGCGCTCCGGCTGCTGGCCGAGGAGTCGGTGGCGCTGGCCCCCGGAACCGCCTTCGGGCCGGGCGGCGAGGGGTACGTGCGGCTGTCGCTGGCGGCGTCGGAGGCCGACCTGCTGGAGGGGGCCACCCGGCTCGCGCGGCTCTGGCACCGGCTGCGGGAGCAGGTGCCCGGCGGGCGCTGAGCGGGCCCCCCTGCAGGGTCCCGCCCCGAGCGTGCGCGGGGTGGGGGGCAGGGGGGCCATTCCTCAGGACAGCGGGTCGACCGTCGGGTGGTCGGCGACGCCGGCCGCCAGGCGGGAGAGCGCCCAGTCACCGTCGCCGAGCTGGTGGTCGATCGCGGTCAGCCGGCTGGTGTAGTGACCGATCTTGTACTCGGCGGTCATCCCGATGCCCCCGTGCAGCTGGATGGCCTCCTTGCCGATGTGCCGGCCGGCGCGGCTGGACTGCAGCCGGGCCCGGTCGGCGGCGGTGACCACGTCGTCGCCGGCGTCGGCGACCAGGGTCGCCCACAGCACGGTGCTCCGCGCGAGCTCCAGCGAGACGTACATGTCGGCGGCGCGGAAGGTGAGCGCCTGGAACTTGTTCAGCGTCACCCCGAACTGCTTGCGCGTCTTCAGGTACTCCGCGGTCATGGCCAGCGCCGCCTCCATCGCCCCGATCGCCTCGTGGCTGTAGGCGATGCGGGCCCGGGCGAGGGCCAGCTCGATCTCCCCGCTCCGGTCGGCGTCCCCCTCGCCGAGCAGCTCGGCGGGCGTGCCGTCGAAGGCCACCTTCGCCGCCCGGCCGCCGTCGTGGGTGCGGTAGCCGGTGCGCTCCAGGCCGGTGGCGTCGCCGCGGACCAGGAACAGCCGGGTGGCGCCGCCCGCGACGGCGCTGACCACCAGCAGGTCGGCGCGGGCGCCGTGCGGCACCGGCTCCTTGACCCCGGTCAGCGTCCAGCTGTTGCCGTCGGCGGTGGCCCGGACCGCACCGGCCGCGGCGCTCCACCGGCTGCCCGGCTCGGCGTGCGCGAAGGCCAGCACGCTGGTGCCCTCGGTCAGCGGGCCGAGCACCTCACCGCGCTGGGCGGCCGTGCCCACCGCGGCCACCAGGCCGCCGGCCAGCACGACGGACTCGACGAACGGCTCGGGCGCGAGCACCCGGCCGAGCTCCTCGGCGACGATCGACACCTCGATCGGGCCGGCGCCCATGCCGCCGTCGGACTCGGCGAAGGGCAGCCCGAGGACGCCCATCTCGGCCAGCCGCGCCCAGGTCTTCTCGTCGAAGCCCGGGTCGGCGGCCACCACAGCGCGTCGCTGGTCCCCGCCGTAGGCGCGGGTCAGCAGGCCGCCCACGGCCTCGCGGAGGGCGATCTGCTCGTTGTCGTAGCTGAACTCCATGGCTGCCTCACAACCCCAGGATCGAGCCGGCGATGATGGTCCGCTGCACTTCGTTCGACCCGCCGTAGATCGAGGCCTTGCGGTAGTTGAGGTAGGACGGTGTGGCCACCCGGGCCCAGTCGGGCACCTCGGAGCCCGCACCGGCGAAGGACGCCAGCGACAGCGGGCCGGCGATGTCCACCAGCAGCTCGGTGGCCGCCTGCTGCAGCTCGGTGCCGCGCAGCTTGAGCACCGAGGACGCCGGGTGCGGCTTGCCGTCCGCGGAGTTCGCCACCACCCGGATGGCGGTGAGCTCCAGGGCCAGCACCTCGTTCTCCAGCTCGGCGATCCGCGCGGCCATCAGCGGGTCCTGCCCGACCGGCACGCCGCCGTCGGTCACCTCGCTCGCGTGCTCCTTGGCCGACGCCAGCAGCCGCTTGATCATCGCGACCGGTGCCACCCCGACCCGCTCGTTGCCGAGCAGGAACTTGGCGTAGTCCCAGCCGCGGTTCTCCTCGCCGACCAGGTTCTCGGCGGGGACGACGACGTCTTCGAAGAACACCTCGTTGACCTCGTGCCCGCCGTCGATGAGCTCGATCGGCCGCAGCGTCACCCCCGGGGTGTCCATCGGGAAGAGCAGGAAGGAGATGCCCCGCTGCCGCTTGTCCGCCGTCGGGTCGGTGCGCACCAGGCAGAAGATCCAGTCGGCGTGCTGAGCCAGCGTCGTCCAGGTCTTCTGCCCGTTGACGACGTAGGTGTCGCCGTCCCGGACGGCGGTGGTGCGCAGCGAGGCCAGGTCGGAGCCGGCGTCGGGCTCGGAGAAGCCCTGGCACCACCAGATGTCGAGGTTGGCCGTGGGCGGCAGGAACCGCTCCTTCTGCTCCTGGTTGCCGAAGGCGGCGATCACCGGCCCCACCATCGAGGCGTTGAACGCCAGCGGCGGCGGCACGCAGGCGGCCATCATCTCCTCGTGCCAGATGTGGCGCTGCAGCGGTGTCCAGCCGCGGCCGCCCCACTCCACCGGCCAGTGCGGCACGGCGAGGCCGGCGGCGTTGAGCACCCGCTGGGCCTCCACGATCTGCTCCTTGGACAGCTCGCGTCGGGACGCGACCCGGTCCCGGATGGACTGCGGCACCTGGGTGGTGAAGAAGGTGCGCATCTCCTTCCGGAAGGCCTGGTCCTCGGGCGACAGGTGCAACCGCATGAAACCCCCTACTCCCGACGGCTGCTCTGCCGTCACGACGTCGGCCACGGGACGATCCCACATGTGCTACGCGCCAGTAACTCCAGGGGCGGCGCGCCGCTGCGGGGGCCTCTGGAGCCCGGGCACCGCGCCCGGATGCGCAGGATCCGGCCCCGGCCCGACGCGGCGGTGGACGACGTGCGCGCCACGCGGAGGCGGTGACCGCCGGCCGGGTGCTCGGCCGGTGAGCCGGCCGGGGGCGGGTCGCTGAAATGCGGACCGCCCCCCGGTCGATCAGCTGCCTCTGCGGTCAGCCCGCCGGCGCGGGCGCCGCGGAGTCGCCCACCGTCGGCAGGTAGCCCGGCGCCCGGCGGGCGTGGGTGGCCGACTCGAACGCCGCCGCCAGGTCCAGCACGCCGGCGTCGTCCCAGCGGGTGCCGAAGAAGGAGATGCCGATGGGCAGCGTCTCCTGCGGCCCGGCGAAGCCGGCCGGCACGGTGATGTCGGGATAGCCGGCCACCGCGGCCGGACCGGAGGTGCTGTAGGTGAACTCGTCGCCCACGCCGTCGAGGTTCTTGTACCTGGTCACCCAGGCGGGGGTGTTGGTGAGCCCCACGATGGCGTCCAGGTCGTCCTCGGTGCCGGGCCCCTGCGCCAGTGCCTCGTCGATCGAGGCCCGCGCGAGCCGGCGGATCTCGTCGCGGGTGGCCTGCACGGTCGGGTCGTCGGCCGGCAGCGGCGCCGCCTGGGCCTGCTCGAACAGCTCCTGCCCGAAGTAGGCCAGCTCGACCGGGTCCTGCTCGTTGAAGGCGATCAGACCGGCCAGGTCGGCCGGGTGGTCACCGGGGGTGGCCGCCAGGTAGGCGTTGACGTCGCGGTGGAACTCCGCCAGCAGGGCGGGCGTCTCACCGGCGCCGATCTGGTCCTGGTAGGCCAGCGACACCGGGACGACGGTGGCACCGGCGGCCTCGATCTCCTTCTGGGCGTTGGCGAAGACGCCCTCGGTGACGTCGTCGACGGCCGCGGACTCCTCCGGGCTCAACGTCCAGACGCCGATCCGGGCGCCCTGCAGCGCGGCCGCATCCAGGGCGGAGAAGTCGGTGGCCAGGTCACCGGGGATCTCCTGGGTGGCCGCGTCCGCCTCGTCCTGCCCGGCGACGACCTCCAGCAGCAGCGCGGCGTCGATCGCGTGCCGGCCCATCGGCCCGGCGGTGTCCTGCTCGGCGGAGATGGGGACGATGCCCTCCCGGCTGACCAGGCCCAGCGTCGGCTTGATGCCGACGACACCGGTGGAGCCGGCCGGGCAGACGATCGACCCGTCGGTCTCGGTGCCGATCGACACCTGCGCCAGCGAGGCGGCCACCCCGGCCGCCGAGCCGCTGGAGGAGCCGCACGGGTTGCGGTCGAGCACGTAGGGGTTGGCGGTCTGGCCGCCCACCCCGCTCCAGCCGCTGGTGGAGTCGTTGCCGCGGAAGTTGGCCCACTCGGACAGGTTCGCCTTGCCGATCACGATGCCGCCGGCGTCGGTGATCTTCCGGGTGATGGTGGCGTCGTCCGGCTGGCTGTGCAGCAGGGCTCGGGAGCCGGCCGTGGTCGGCATCCCCGCGGTGTCCACGTTGTCCTTCAGCAGCACCGGGATGCCCTCCAGCGCGCTGCGGGCGCCGTGCTGCTTGCGCTCCCGGTCGCTGGCCGCGGCCTCGTCGAGGGCGTGCGGGTTGAGGCTGAGCACTGCGCCGAGCTCGTCGTCGACCGCGGCGATCCGCGCCAGGTAGGCGTTCATCAGGTCGACCGCCGACAGCGTCCCGGCGTCCATCCGCTGCTGCAGCTCCGGAATGGTCAGCGCGTCCAGGTCGAGGTCGCGCAGCGGCAGGGTGCCCGACCCCGCGGCCGCCGCGGCCGGGTCCGGCGCTCCCGAGCCCTCGGAACCGGCCGCGAGCGCACTGGCGGGGAACAGCAGTGCGCAGGCCGTTGCGGCGGCGAGCGGCACCGTCCGCCGCGCACGGCGGCGGGCGGGAGGCGGCGATGTCGGCATGGCTGCTCCTCGGGACGGCGGTCGCGGCTGAGCGATGCGGCGACGCTACGTCTCCGGGTGCTGGGGTGCAGCTGGGCCGGTGCTGTGCGACCGCGCGGCGGACACGTGCGGTCACCGCCGCCGCGGAGGAGGGTGGAGGGGTGTTCGAGGTCGACTTCCTGGCTCTGCTGGCCCGCGACGTGCTGCGGGAGCGGGCGGCAGAACTCATCGCCGAGGCCTGCGCCTGGAGCGTCGGGCTCTCCGACCAGCCGCACCTGCTGCGCCGGGGCGGCCGGCTGGTCGCCACCGGGGTGACCATGGGCGTCCGCGCTGCCTCCGGCCTGCCGCTGTCCGGTGAGGAGGACGGCCGCCTGGAGCTGGGCGACGCCCGGCCCGGCAGCTTTCAGGACGCGCTGAACGCGCTGGCCCCCGACGGCACCGTCCACGCCGAGCGGTTCGACGCCGAGGTCGTCGAGCCGTTCGCGCTGGCCACCTGCGTGCTCGCGGCGGAGCGTGCCCGGCAGACCCGGCGCGCCGAGTGGCGCGACTTGCTCGACGACCTCGGGGAGGACGGCGGGGACCTGGTCGACGTGGTGCGGGCCGGGGAGTGGGAGGCGCCGCTGCGCATCGACGCCGACCACCTGGTGCTGGCCGCGCTGGGCGACGTCCCGCTGATCGCGGTCGAGGCCGAGGGCCTGCCGCTGTCGCTGGTCCGGGCCGCCGAGGCGGTGACCCGGACCGCCGCCGTCCCCGAGCCCGGGCCGGTACCGGACGGCGACCTGGCCGGCTCGCTGTTCCTCGCCGAGGCGGCGCTGCGGGAGGCCGGGGTGCCGGTGCCGGTGCCGCCGGAGGAGGCCGAGCGGCTGCTCGGGGCGCTGCTCGCGGAGGGGCTGCTGCTGGAGGACGTGCCCGCGGTGCTGGCGCACCTGCCCGTCCAGCCGGCCACCGCCCGGGAGATCGACGCCATCGTGGCGGCCGCCGGGCTGGGGTGGTGACGGCGGCGCCGCCGATACTCACCGGGTGACCGTCTCCCTGCGGGCCGGCGAGGCCGAGCTCGTCGTCGATCCTGCCGCCGGCGCCCGGTGGACCTCCTGGCGCGTCGGCGACCTGGAGCTGCTGGGCGGAGCCGACGTGTCCCTGCCGGCGGGGATGCGCTCGGGCTGCTTCGTGATGGCACCGTTCGCCGGCCGGCTGGGCCGGGGACGGGTCGAGCTGTCCGGCCGGCAGCACCAGCTGCCGCGACTGGCCCCGCCGCACGCCATCCACGGCACGGTGACCGAGCGCCCCTGGGCGGTGCTGGAGCGGGCCGGCACCCTGCTGCGCTGCGCCACCGACCTGGGTGCCGACTGGCCGGCGGCCGGGCGGGTGGAGCAGCGGCTGGAGCTGTCCGCCGACCGGCTGACCAGCGGGTTGACGCTGCTCGCGGAGGAACCGATGCCGGTGGCTCTCGGCTGGCATCCCTGGTTCCCGCGCCGCCTGGCCCGCGGTCGCCCCGCCGAGTGGTTGCTCACCGGGGGAGAGCAGTACGTGCGCGGTGCGGACGGCCTGCCGACCGGCGAGCTGACCGCCCGACGTCCGGGGCCCTGGGACGACTGCTTCCGCCGGTTCACCACCCCGCCCGGCCTGCGCTGGCCCGGCGCGCTGGAGCTGGTGGTCGGCTCCTCGGCCGAGCACTGGGTGCTCTTCGACGAGCGGGACGGCGAGCTGTGCCTGGAGCCGCAGACCGGGCCGCCGGATGCGCCGGCCATCGGTGCGGCGGTCGTGGTGCCGGCCGGCGGGGAGCTGTCGCTGCGCTGCACCTGGCGCTGGCGGGTCCTGCCGCCCGACGAGGCCGCCGGCGGTTCAGCGGGCGTCTGAGCCGGCGGCGGGAGGGACAGCCGGCCGGCCGTAGATCGCGCTGAGCCACACCTCGAGCAGCACGTCGACGACATCCTCCTCGGCGACGGCCGGCCCGTCACCGCTCAACGTTCCGTAGAGCACCCGCTCGTCGAGCTGGTTCAGCACGATGGCCAGGTCCCGCGCCGGGACGCCGGGCGGGGCCGCCCCCCGGCGCCGCTCCGACTCGATCGCCCTGGTGCAGGCAGCCACCCACGCCTCCGACACCCGCGCCCACAGCGCCCGGACGTCGGCGTTGGTGAACCGCAGCTCCGCGGTGGCCAGGGTCACCGACCGGTGGGCGCGGAACGTGGCGAAGTAGGCCTCGATCATCGCCCGCCAGCCGGCCCGGGTGTGCCCCGGCGGCCCGGCGAAGGCGGCCTGCGCCGCGGCGTCGGCCTCGGCGACGACCCGGTCCAGCAGGGTGAGCAGGACGGCGTCCTTGGACGGGAAGTAGAAGTAGAAGGTCGGCCGCGAGATGCCGGCGCCGCGGGCCAGGTCGTCGACGGAGATCGCGGACGGCGGGCGCCGGTCCAGGAGATCCTCCGCGGTGGCCAGGATCGCTGCCTCGCGGTCGTCGCCGGAGGGGCGGGCGGTGCGCCGTCCGCGTGGCTCCGGCCCACCCCCCGTGGACCAGGGGCCGACGGGTCGGGTCGGCGGGGCCATGTCGGCACCTTACGGTCACCGCACGCGACTCTCAACACCTCGTTGACTCCCTCGACGCGGCGTCGATACTGTGCCGGTAGCGCGGCGCGGCCGCTGCCTGCGGCCCCGGCTGACCGGCCGGAGAACGGAGCGCCCGATGGCGACCGAACCCATCCCGACCGAACCCATCCCGACCGGGCACGTTCCGACCGAGCACGTTCCGACCGAGCACGTGGACGTGCTGATCGTCGGAGCCGGCCTGTCCGGCATCGGCGCCGCCTGCCACCTGCGGCGCAACGCCCCGGAGAAGACCTACGCCGTGCTCGAGGCCCGTGGCGCGATCGGCGGCACCTGGGACCTGTTCCGGTATCCCGGGGTCCGGTCGGACTCGGACATGTTCACCCTCGGCTACGCCTTCCGGCCGTGGAACGAGGTCACGGCCATCGCCGACGGGCCCTCGATCCGCGACTACATCCGCGACACCGCCCGCGAGTTCGGCGTCGACTCGAAGATCCGCTTCCACTCCCGGGTGATCGGCGCGGAGTGGTCGACCGAGATCGCGCGCTGGACGGTGACCGTGCAGCAGACCGAGACCGGGGACACGGTCACGATGACCTGCTCCTGGCTGTCGGTCTGCTCGGGCTACTACCGCTACGACGCCGGCCACTCGCCGCGGTTCGAGGGCAGTGAGCTGTTCGGCGGACGGATCGTGCATCCGCAGCACTGGCCGGCCGACCTGGACCACGCCGGCAAGCGGGTCGTCGTCATCGGCAGCGGCGCCACGGCCGTCACCCTGGTGCCCAGCATGGCGACCGAGGCCGCGCACGTGACCATGCTGCAGCGCACCCCCAGCTACGTGCTGTCCCTGCCGGGCACCGACCCGCTGGCCGCCGTGCTGCGCCGGCGGCTGCCGGGCCGGGTGGCGCATCCGATCGTCCGCTGGAAGAACGTGCTGCTCACCACCGCCTCCTACCAGTTCAGCCGGCGCCGCCCGGCGACCATGCGGGCGCTGGTGCGCAAGGGGATGCTCAAGGCCCTGCCGCCCGGCTTCGACGTGGACACCCACTTCAACCCGCCCTACGACCCGTGGGACCAGCGGCTGTGCCTCGTCCCCGACGGTGACCTCTTCCGGGCGCTGAGCAGCGGCAAGGCCTCGGTGGTCACCGGCCGGATCGAGCGGTTCACCGAGGACGGCATCCGGCTGGACGACGGCCAGGAGCTGGCGGCGGACATCGTCGTCACGGCCACCGGGCTGACGCTGCAGGCCCTCGGGGGCATGTCGCTGACCGTGGACGGCCGGCCGGTCGACCTCGCGGAGACGGTCTCCTACAAGGGCATGATGGTGTCCGGCGTGCCGAACTTCTCCATGGTGATCGGCTACACGAACAACTCCTGGACGCTGAAGGCCGACCTGGTCAACGGATACGTCGTCCGGCTGCTGCGCTACCTCGACGAGCACGGGTACGCCTCGGCCACCCCGGTCGGCCCGGACGACGACTCGGCGACCGCGCCCTTCCTCGACCTCACGTCCGGTTACGTGCAGCGCGGGCTGGCGATGCTGCCCAGGCAGGGCTCCCGGGGGCCGTGGCGGCTGCGCCAGAACTACCTGCGCGACCTGCTGCCGATGCGCCGCGGTCGGCTGGACGACGAGGGGATGACCTTCCAGCCCCGCCGGTCCGCTGTTCCGGCCCCCTCCCCGGCCTCGACTCGGTTCCCGGCTCCGTCCCCGGCTCCGGTCGCGTGAGGAGCGCCGGGCTGGAGCGGTTCGAGTTCGCCGGCGGAACCGCCGCGGTCACCGGCGCGGCCAGCGGGATCGGCGAGGCGCTGGCCACGGCGCTCGCCGCCCGCGGCTGCTCGCTGGTGCTGCTGGACCGCGACGCGGAGCGGCTGGCCGCGGTGGCCGCCCGGCTGCGGGCGGCCCACCCCGCCGCGACGGTGGACACCCTGGTCGTCGACCTCGCGGACGCCGCGGCCACCCAGCGGGCCGGCGAGCAGGTCGCGGCCGGGAATCCCGACCTGACGCTGCTGGTCAACAACGCCGGCGTGGCCCTCGGCGGGCGCTTCGACCAGGTGACCGTGGAGGAGTTCGACCGGGTGCAGGCGATCAACGTCCGCGCCGTCGTCCGGCTGACCCACGTCCTGCTGCCGGTGCTGCGGGCCAACCCGGGGTCGCACCTGGTCAACGTCTCCAGCGCCTTCGGGCTGGTCGCCCCCGCCGGCCAGACCGCCTACGCCACCAGCAAGTACGCCGTCCGCGGCTTCACCGAGGCGCTGCGCGCCGAGCTGGCCGGCGACGGTGTCGGCGTGACCTGCGTGCACCCGGGCGGGGTCCGCACCCGGATCGCCGCCTCGGCCCCAGTCGGGTCCGGGGTGCCCGCCGGCGAGGGCGAGGCCGGCAAGCGCCAGTTCGAGAAGCTGCTGACCATGGACCCGGCCCGGGCCGCGGACCGGATCGTGCGGGCGGTCGAGCGGCGCCGCCCGCGGCTGCTCGTCGGTGGCAGCGCGGTCGTGCTGGACGGCCTGGCCCGGCTGTTCCCGGTCTCCTACACCGCGTTCCTCGGCGCCGCGACCCGCGGCGGAGCGGCGGTGGCCGCCCGCCGGAGCTGACCGGCAGGGCTTCCCGCCGGGCGGCTCACCCGGGCTGGTCGGCGAACCGCGACCGGCCACGGGCCGCGCTGCGGGCCAGGGCCAGCCGGGTGGTGGGGGAGGCGGCCAGCAGCTCCTTGGTGTACTCGTGGTGCGGGGTGGCGTAGAGGGTCGCCTTGTCCGCGACCTCCACGACCGCACCGCTCTTCATGACCACCACCACGTCGCTCATGTGCCGCACGACGTGCAGGTCGTGGCTGATGAACAGGTAGGACAGACCGCGGTCGCGCTGCAGCTGCTGCAGCAGCTCCAGGATCTGAGCCCGCACCGAGACGTCGAGCGAGGACGTCGGCTCGTCGGCGATGATCAGCTCCGGCTCGCTGGCCAGCGCCCGGGCGATGTTCACCCGCTGACGCTGGCCGCCGGACAGCTGGGCGGGCCGGCGGGCCATGTACCCGGCCGGCAGGTCGACCGCCTGCAGCAGCTCGGCCACCCGGTCCCGGATGCCGCTGCGCGGCACGGTCCGGTGCACGATCAGCGGTTCGGCCAGCGTCGCGAGGACGCTGCGCCGGGGGTTGAGCGAGGTCAGCGAGTCCTGGAACACCATCTGCACGTGCCGCCGCAGGCCGGCTAGTGACTCCGCCGTGCCTGCGACGACCTCGCCGGACAGCGACACCGTCCCCGAGTCCGGCCGCTCGAGCCCGACGACGGTGCGGGCCAGGGTGGACTTGCCGCTGCCGGACTGCCCGACCACCCCGACCGTCTGCCCCCGCCCGACGTGCAGGGACACGCCCCGCAGCGCGTGCACCGGCGGGCGGCGGGTGAACAGGCCGCGGCTGCGGAAGGTCACGACCAGGTCGTCGACCGAGAGCAGCGGCGCCGCAGGAGGGTGGGTCATGGCGCCTTCCGGAGTTCTGGACCGCCGGCCTCGGTCGCCGGTCACGGGCGGCCGCCGGCGTCCACCGGGTCGCCCTCGAGCTCGCGGACGACGGCCAGCAGATCCCGGGTGTAGGGATGGGCGGGGCGCTGGAACACCTGGTGCACCGATCCGTACTCGACCACCGAGCCGTGCCGCATCACCGCGACGTCGTCGGCCAGCCCGGCGACCACGCTCAGGTCGTGGCTGACGATCAGCAGCCCGATCCCCAGATCCGTGGTGAGGTCGCTGAGCAGCTCCAGCACCTGGGCCTGCACGCTCACGTCCAGCGCGGTGGTCGGCTCGTCGGCGATGAGCAGCGTCGGGTTGCACGACACCGCCATGGCGATCACCACCCGCTGGCGCATTCCGCCGCTGAACTCGTGCGGAAAGGACCGCAGCTTGTCCCGCGGCGCGTCGATGCCGACCCGGTCGAGCAGCTCGACCGCCCGCTCGTCGGCCTGCTTGCGCGACATGCCCAGGTGCAGCCGCAGCGGCTCGCGCAGCTGCGCGCCGATCGTCTTCACCGGGTTCAGCGCCGCCATCGGGTCCTGGTAGACCAGCCCGATGTCCTTGCCGCGCAGCGGCCGCAACCGCCGTTCGGGCAGGCCCACCAGCTCGGTCCCGCGGAAGGTGATCGACCCGGTGACGGTGGCACCGCGGGCGAGCAGGCCCATGATCGCCAGGCAGGCGGTGCTCTTGCCGGAGCCGGACTCGCCGACCAGCCCGAGCGTCTGACCGGGGTTCATCGCGAAGCTGACGCCCGTGACCGCAGCGTCCTCCGGGCGGGTCCCGGGGAAGACCACCCGCAGGTCCCGGACGGCGAGCAGTTCCTCGCCGCCCGGGGCGACGGCGCTCATCCCGCTGCGCCGACGGGGTCGAGGGCGCCGTGCGCCACCTCTCCGCCCTTGAGCACGAGCACCACGTCGCGGACGGCGGAGATCGACGTCGTCGGGTCGCCCTCGACCAGCAGCAGGTCGGCGAGCCTGCCCTCGGCGACCGTGCCGAGCTCGTCGGCGAGGTCGAAGTTCACCGCGCTGGTCGAGGTGGCGGCGACGAGCGCCTGAACCGGGGTCATGCCGAACTCGACCATGAGCTCCAGCTCGCCGGGCAGCTCGCCGTGCGGGTTGTACGGCGTGCCGGCGTCCGTGCCGCAGGCGATCGTCACCCCGGCGGCCACCGCCGCCCGGAAGCTGCGCTCGCTGGCCTCCGCCTCGAGCATGACCTTCTCGTACATCCACGCCGGCAGCGAGTCGCCGTTGTCGGCGATCCGGCGCACCGCGATCAGCGTCGGCACGATGATGGTGCCGCGGTCCAGGGCCAGCTGGATCGCCTCGTCGTCCATGAAGCAGGCGTGCTCGATGGAGTCCAGGCCGGCCAGGATCGCGTTCTTCACGCCCTGACCGCCGATGGCGTGGCTGGTGATGCGCTTGCCGGCGTTGTGCGCCTCGGCGACCGCCGCGGCGAGCTCCTCCACGTGCAGCGCGGTCTGCAGCGGGCTGACGCCCTTGGTCAGGACGCCGCCGGTCGACATGATCTTGATGAAGTCGGCGCCGCACTTCAGCTCCGCCCGGGTGGCTGCCGCGATCCCCCACGGGCCGTCGGCCTGGCGGCCGATGAAGTGCCCGTGGCCGCCGGTCATCGTGATCACCCGCCCGGCGGCCTGGACCCGGGGGCCCGGGATGACGCCGCGCTCCACCAGGTCGCGGACCTCGATGGCGAAGCCCTCGACGGACCCGCAGTCGCGCACGCTGGTCACCCCGGTGGCGATCGTCTCGCGCAGGTTGTTGGTGGCGTGCACGGTGGCCTCGACCACGCTGCCGGCGAGCGTGTCCCCGGACCGGGCGGACTCGGCGACGTCGGCGCCCAGGTGCACGTGGTTGTTCATCAGCCCGGGCAGCAGGGTGCGGCCGGTGCCGTCGACCACGCGGGCGCCGGGCACCTCCGGCGCCTGGGCGGCGGGGCCGACCCAGCTGATCCGGTCGCCCTCGACCAGCACGCTGTGCTCGGGCAGCAGCGGGCCGCCGGTGCCGTCGAAGACGGCGACGGAGGAGATCAGCAGCGGGGACTGTGAAGTCACGGGAGGGGTCCTCGGCTCAGCGGTAGACGTGCGGGAAGCGGGGGTACTGCTGCACCTGGGCCGGTTCGTGGCCGAGGATGTACTCGGCGTGCCGCTCCTGCGCCAGCTGCTCGAGCATCGTCGCCGAGGCGCGCGCCGCGACCGGGTCCATGTGGCCGTCCCAGTTGTCCAGCTCGTAGCTCTTGGCGATGTGCACCGCGTCCCCGGAGAGGATGACGGTGCCGGTCTCGGGCAGCTGCAGGATCACCGACTGGTGCCCGGGCACGTGGCCGGGCGTCGGCACCACCTCCACGCCGGGCAGCACCTCGCGGCGGCCGTCGACCAGCTCGTAGGTCAGCTCGGGCAGGTTCCAGTACTGGTTGGGGAACGACTCGTGCCCGTCGGCGAAGTCGTGCTGCTCGCGCTGCACGAAGATCGTCGCCTTGGTGAACAGGAAGTTGTTGCCGGCGTGGTCGAAGTGCAGATGGGTGTTGATCACGTAGTCGATGTCGTCCGGGGTGAGCCCCGCCTCGGCCAGCCGGGCCACGATGTCGTCGGCCGGATCCATGTCCGGCACGATCGCGTCCTGGATCGGGGTGCCCCCGTAGGTGAGCTGCGGGTTGCCGATGTGGTCACGGCTCATCCCGGTGTCGATCAGCAGCCGCTTGCCGTCGTCCAGGGTGACCAGGTACCCGGAGACCGGGACCGGGGTCATCTCCGTGTCGTGGTAGCCGGGCGTGAGCACCGATCCTGCGCAGATGCAGTCGCCCAGCGGAAGGATGGTCATCTCCATGTCGGTCAGGTGCCTCTCGGGGTCGTGAGCTCGGCGGCGGGAGCCGCCGCCAGCTCGGTCGGGGTGGCGGCCACGACGTCGGCCCGCGGGGCCGACAGCCGCTTGGCGAAGTAGTCGCCGAGGAAGTTCGACAGCAGGATGGTCAGCGTGACGGCCAGGCCGGGGGCCGCCGAGATCCACCAGGCCTGCGCGATGTAGCGGGTCCCGGCCCCGAGGTCGGCGCCCCACTCGGCGGTCGGCGGGGCGACGCCGAAGCCGAGGAAGTTCAGCGAGGCCGACAGCAGCGTCGTCCAGCCGATCGCGGAGCTGGCCAGCACCACCACCTCGATCAGCACGACGGGCAGCACGTGGCGGACCATGATCCGCAGCGAGCTGCAGCCGACGACCTTGGCGGCGGCGATGTACTCCTCGGCCCGCGCCCGCTGGGTCGATCCGTAGACCACCCGGGCGAAGACCGGCACGAAGGAGATACCGACCGCGAGGATCGCGCTGCCCCGGCCGGTTCCGCCGATCGTGATGATGATCAGCGCGAGCAGGATCCCGGGAAAGGCCAGCAGGACGTCCATGACCCGCATCGACACCCCGGCGCGCAGCCCGCCGACGTATCCGGCGAACAGCCCGATCGGCACCCCGACGACGGTGGCCAGCAGGGTGCTGAGGGCGGCGATGGTGAGGGTCTGCTGACCGCCGAAGAGGGTGCGCGCGAACACGTCACGGCCGAGCTGGTCGGTGCCGAAGAGGTGCGCCGAGCTGGGAGCCGACCGCGCCGTCCCGACGATCTCGGTGGGGTTGTACCGGGTGAGCAGGCCGGCTCCGACGACCGCGAGAACGAGCAGGATGCTGGCGCCGCACACCAGAGCCCCACCGACGTCCAGGCGTCGGCGGTGCCGGTCCGGGCGGGGCACCGCGCCGGCGACCTCCGCGGTCACGAGGCCCACGCCTTGCGCACCCGCGGGTCGAGCACGCCGTGTGCCGCGTCCACCAGGATGTTGATCACGATGTAGGCCACCGCGATGAACAGCACGATGCCCTGGATGGTGGGCACGTCCTTGAGCCCGATCTGCTGCACCAGGTAGTTGCCCAGACCCGGCCGGCCGAAGATCACCTCGGTGGCGACCGCGCCGGCGAGCAGGTTGCCGATCTGCAGGCCGAGGATCGTGGTCACCGACGACGCGGCGTTGCGCATCGCGTGCGAGACCAGCACCCGCCCCGAAGACAGACCCTTGGCCCGGGCGACCAGGATGTAGGGCGAGGAGTAGACGTCGATCAGGGCCGCCCGCAGCATCCGGGTGATGATCGCGGCGAAGCCGAGCCCCAGGGACAGCGACGGCAGGACCAGCGCGGCGGTGCCACCGACGCCGAGTGCCGGGAGCACGCCCAGGTGCACCGCGAACAGCAGGATGAGCAGCTGGGCGAGCCAGAAGTACGGCACCGCCAGCCCCAGGACGGAGAAGGCGGTGGCCGCCTTGTCCACGACCGACCCGGGCTTGAGCCCGCCCAGGATCCCGGTCGGGACGCCGACCAGCAGCGCGACGAGCAGGGCCCCCACCGCCAGGTTGACCGTGTACGGCAGCCGCTCGGCGATCTCGTCGATGACCGGTCCGTGCGAGGAGTAGGAATAGCCGAGGTCTCCGTGCAGCAGGTCGCCGAGGAAGCTGAGGAACTGCACGACGACCGGCCGGTCCAGGCCCAGCTGCTGGTGCAGCTCGGCCACCCGCTCCGGGGTGGCCTTGGTGCCGAACAGCAGGATCTGCGCCGGGTCGCCGGGGATCAGCCGCAGGATCAGGAAGACCAGCAGCACCACGCCCAGCAGAACGGGGACGGCGGCCAGGGCCCGCTTACCCAGGAAGGTGAGCATGGTCGGCGCCGGCCCTACTTCCCGACGGCGGCGTACACCGGGTTGGTGTCGACGTCGAACAGCAGCCCGCTGAGATCGTCGGTCACGATCGTCGACTGGATGTCGTAGACGGGCAGGAACACCGCCTGGTCGTTCAGCGTGCTGATGATGTCGGAGAAGGCGGCCAGCCGGGCGTCCGGGTCGGGGGTGGCGTCCGCCGCGGCGATCGCGGCGTCGGTGGTCGGGTCGCAGTAGTGCGCCCAGTTGAAGCCCGTGGCGATCTGGTCGCAGGCGAAGACGGACTTCACCAGGTTGGGATCCACGGCGGAGAAGAACCAGCTCGCGGTGTTCTGCGTCCCGGCGTTGTAGGTCGTCGCGACGGTCGGGAACGCCTGGTTGCTCAGGTCGGCGGCGATGCCCACCTCGGCCAGCTGCGCCTGGATCAGCGGCGACATCCCCTCGAAGCCGAAGTCGGAGATGTCGATCATGCTCAGGGTCAGCGGCTGACCGTTCTTCGACCGCTTGCCGTCGGCGCCCTTCGTCCAGCCGGCCCCGTCCAGCAGCTGCGCAGCCAGCTCGGGGTCGTAGGAGTAGTCGTCGCCGGCGTCGACGTAGCCGGGGGTCCCCTTGGTCACCACGCTGGTGGCCAGCTGGTACTGGCCGTCGAACAGCGAGTCGACGATGTTCTTGCGGTCCACCGCGTGGATGACCGCCTGCCGGACGGCGAGGTCGTCGGTGGGCGCCTTGGTGGTGTTGAGGAGGTAGCCGTAGGGCATGCCGGAGATCGGGTTCGCGGTGACCTTCTTGCCGCTGGACTCCGCGCCGGCGATGTCCTGGGTGCTCATCCCGTCGGCGAGCCGGATCTCCCCGGTGGACAGCGCGTTGGTCTGCGCGCTGGGGTCGGACAGGATCCGGAAGGTCAGGTTCTCCACCGCCGGCGGGCCGTCGCCGTACTCCCGCGGGCCCCAGGTGTAGTCGGGGTTGCGGGTGAGCTTGACCTCCGAGTCGCTGGTGAAGCTCTGGAACACGAACGGCCCGGTCCCGACCGGGTGCTGCCCGTAGTCCGTGCCGTACTTCTGCAGCGCCGTGGGGGAGGAGATGCCCAGGGTCGGCTCGGCGACCTGGGTGGCGAAGGCGGGATAGGGCGAGGAGAAGACGATCTTCACGGTGGCGTCGTCGACGACCTGGGTCTCCTTGTAGGGGCCCAGCCCGCTCAGCGCCGACAGCGAGTGGGTCGCCGGGTCGGTGATGTGGTCGAAGGTGGCCTTCACCGCCTGCGCGTTGAACGGCGTCCCGTCGTGGAAGGTGACGTCCGTGCGGAGTGGAAAGGTGTACTCGGTGGCGTCCGGGCTGATCGTCATGTCCGTGGCCAGGCCGGGGGTCCAGTCCTTCGACCCCTGGAACCGGTGGATGAGGGTGTCGAAGATCTGCGCGTCCACCTTCACCGCGCCGATCAGGCCCGTGGCGCCGGGGTCGAGGGTCTCCGGGTTCTGGCTGAGGCCGACGGTGAGGGAGCTGACGTCGCTGCCGGAGCTGCTGCCCCCGGAGCCTCCCTCGGAACACCCGGCGAGCAGCATCGGCAGGACGGCGGCGACGGCGAGCAGGGTCGCCGGGCGGCGCGCGCTGCGGCGGAGTGGCGACGAGGTCATGGGAGCTCTCCAGGCGAGGGGTACGAGGGGCAGGGCCGCCCTGCTGGGCGGTGGCCGGAGGCTCGGGGCACCGGTCCCGCCCTGTTCTCAGCTGCCAAGGACCATAGGGGTTCGGCCTGTCAAACGCCAGGCAAGGGTGGTGGCTACCGATCCGATGCAGCGAGAGTTGCGGTTCGTGCAATGCAATTGCGTCTGACCTGATCCTGTCGGGGTCGGCCTTGTCGGCGCGGCCGGCGGCGCCGGAGTGGCATCGGTGGCCGCCGGCGGGTAGGGCAGGGGGATGCCGGACTACGAGGTGAACGACGAGGGCGTGGCGCAGGCGCGCACGCTGATCGACGCGGGCAGGTACGACGACACCACCGACTGGTCGGACGCCGCGCCGTCCACCGAGCGCACGAACGAGGAGATCGAACGCAACGGTCACGAGGCATGGGGCGCCTGGCACCTGGCCGTCGACCCCGATGCCGGGCCGGCGACCAAGAAGCGGTACCACTTTCCCTACGGGGACTACTCCACGGTGAACCGGGCGGCCCTCATCCACGCCAAGCAGCGCGCCAGCCAGAACGACCACCGGGAGGTCGAGCGGGTCGCCGACGAGCTGCTGCAGCGGCTGGACGACAAGCGCGGCTGATCGGGCCGGGCCTGCGGCGCGCCCAGCCCCGCGCGCGTCCGGGAACTGGAGTACCGGCGAGCGCGGCCCGGTACTGGCCGCCCGGGGCTGTTTCGCGCCCGGCGGCTGGGGCAGGCTAGGGCCATGGCGATCGCGACGACCAACCCCACCACCGGCGAGACGCTCAAGACCTTCGAGCCGATCTCCGACGAGGTCCTGGAGGAGAAGATCGCCCGGGCCGCCGCGGCCTGGGCCTCCTACCGGCTGACCACGCCGGAGGAGCGGGCCGGCTGGCTCCGCGCGGCGGCCGACGTCCTCGACGAGGACACCGACACGGTGGCCGCGCTGATGACCACGGAGATGGGCAAGACGCTCGCCTCGGCCAAGGCCGAGGTGACCAAGTGCGCCAAGGCGCTGCGCTACTACGCCGAGCACGGCCCGGCCTTCCTCGAGCCCGAGCCGAAGGACGCCGGTGCCGTGGGCGCGCAGGAGGCCTACGTCGTGCACCAGCCGCTGGGCGTCGTCCTGGCGATCATGCCGTGGAACTTCCCGCTGTGGCAGGCGATGCGCTTCGCCGGCCCCGCGCTGATGGCCGGCAACGTCGGGCTGCTCAAGCACGCCAGCAACGTTCCGCAGACCGCGCTGTACATGGAGGAGGTCTTCCGCAAGGCCGGCTTTCCGGACGACGTCTTCCAGACCCTGCTGATCGGGTCGTCGACCATCGAGCGGGTGCTGCGCGACGACCGGGTGGTGGCGGCGACGCTGACCGGCAGCGCGCCGGCCGGCCAGTCGGTGGCCTCGATCGCCGGGGACGCGCTGAAGCCCACCGTGCTCGAGCTCGGCGGCAGCGACCCGTTCATCGTGATGCCCTCGGCGGACCTGACCGCCGCGGCCGGGGTCGCGGTCACCTCGCGCAACCAGAACAACGGGCAGAGCTGCATCGCCGCCAAGCGGTTCTTCGTGCACGCCGACGTCGCCGAGGAGTTCACCCGCATCTTCGCCGAGAAGATCGCCGCGCTCACCGTCGGCGACCCGATGGACCCCGACACCCAGGTCGGTCCGCTGGCCACCGAGTCCGGCCGGGACGACGTGGAGGCCTACGTGCGCGACGCCGTGGACAAGGGCGCCACGGTGGTCGTCGGCGGCAAGCGCCCCGACCGGCCGGGCTGGTTCTACGAGCCGACCCTGCTCACCGGGGTGACCCCGGAGATGGCGATGCACGCCGAGGAGGTGTTCGGCCCGGTCGCGGCGCTGTACACCGTCGCGAGCCTGGACGAGGCGATCGAGATCGCGAACAGCCACCCCTACGGCCTGGGCTCCAACCTGTGGAGCGAGGACGAGGGCGAGCGTGCCCAATTCGTCCGGGACATCGCCTCGGGCATGGCCTTCATCAACGGCATGACCACCAGCTACCCCGAGCTGCCGTTCGGCGGGGTGAAGCAGAGCGGCTACGGCCGGGAGCTCACCGAGGTCGGCATGCGGGAGTTCATGAACGCCAAGACCGTCTGGGTCGGCGCGCCGAGCAGCGAGCAGGAGGAGGGCAGCACCGCCGGGTCCGCCGCGGAGTGACGCGGCGGCCCCGGTCGCGGCCTGGCCCGGGCAACGGCCTGTCCCGGGTAAACGGCCTGTCCCGGGTAACGGCGGCGGCGGGCCTCAGGGCAGCATGCTGCCGGTCTCCATGTACCGGACGTGCCAGCCCAGCGCCTCGGTCAGCAGGTGCGGGGTCTGCTTGCCGTACGCGCCGGACAGCGCGCGGTCGACGTAGTCCTCCAGCATCGGCCGGTAGTCCGGATGCGCGCACCGCTCGATGATCAGCGCGGCCCGGCGCCGCGGGGCGAGCCCGCGGAGGTCGGCCAGCCCCTGCTCGGTGACGATGACGTGCACGTCGTGCTCGGTGTGGTCGACGTGGGAGACCATCGGCACGATGCCGGAGATGGCGCCGCCCTTGGCGGTGGACGGCGTGACGAAGAAGGAGATGAAGGCGTTCCGGGCGAAGTCCCCGGAACCGCCGATGCCGTTCTGGATGCGGCTGCCCATGAGGTGCGTGGAGTTGACGTTGCCGTAGATGTCGGCCTCGATGGCGCCGTTCATCGCCAGCACCCCGAGGCGCCGGATCAGCTCCGGGTGGTTGCTGATCTCCTGGGGCCGCAGCACGATCCGGTCCCGGTAGTCGCCGGCGTTGTCGTTGAACTCGTTGACGGCGGCCGGGCCCAGCGAGAAGGCGGTCGCCGACGCCACGGACAGCGTGCCGCTGCGCAGCAGGCCGAGCATCCCGTCCTGGATCACCTCGGTGTAGGCGGTGAGGTCCTCGAACGAGGAGTTGCCCAGCCCGGCCAGCACCGCGTTGGCCACGTTGCCCACCCCGGACTGCAGCGGCAGCAGGTTCGCCGGCAGCCGGCCGCGGGACACCTCGTGCTCGAGGAACTCGATGAGGTGACCGGCGATCCGGGTGGACGCCTCGTCCGGCTCGGTGAACCCGGTGTTGCGGTCGGGTGCGTCGGTCTCGACCACCGCGACGACCTTCTCCGGCGGGCAGCGCAGGTACTTCTCGCCGATCCGGTCGGCGGGACGGGTCAGCTGGATGGGCCGGCGGTCCGGCGGCAGCGCGGTGCCGTAGTAGATGTCGTGCATCCCGTCGAGGTCGGCGCTCTGCCAGGAGTTCACCTCGAGGATCACCGTGTCGGCCTGGTCGATCCAGGTCTTGTTGTTGCCGACTGAGGACGACGGGATCAGCGCGCCGTCCGCGGTGATGCCGCTGACCTCGACGAGGGCCACGTCGAGGTGGCCCAGGAATCCCTGCCACACCATCTGCGCGACGTGGGACAGATGGACGTCGATGTACTCCATCAGGCCGTCGTTGATCTTCTGCCGGCTCACCGGGTCGGACTGGTACGGCAGCCGCAGCTCGATGCCGTCGGCCGCCGCCAGGGCGCCGTCCAGCTCCGGAGCGGTGGAGGCACCGGTCCACACGTTGATCCGGAACCGGGCGCCGCCGGCGTTGGCCTCGGAGATCCGCTTGGCCAGCGCCAGCGGAACCTGCTTGGGATACCCGGCGCCGGTGAACCCGCTCATCCCGACGGTCGACCCCGGCGCGATCAGCGCCGCGGCCGCGTCGGCCGGGACCACCTTCCGCGCCAGCTCCGGTGAGTGGATCCGACCCCCTGCAGCCATGCGCCCACGATCCCCGCTGCGCGTCGAGAGCGCAGCCCGAGCCGCACACCCAACCCGGCCCGGACCGGCGCGAGCGTGCGAGCGGTGGGGGCAGTGGGGTCCTCTTTCAGGCGTCGATGTCACTGGACGCCTTCCGGCGCCGGTCCGCTCCTCGCTCGCTGGCGCTCGCTGCGATGCTCCCGACGCCGTCAGGCGTCGATGACCACGGGGATGATCATCGGGCTGCGCCGGTAGGTGCGGTGCGCCCAGTTGCCCACCGCCCGGGCGATCAGCTGCTCGAGCTGGATGGCTCCGCCCACGCCCTCCTCGGCCGCGCGGGCCAGCGCCTTCTCGATCAGCGGCACGACCGCCTCGAAGGTGGCCTCGTCGGACACGAACCCGCGGGCCAGGAAGTCCGGGGTCTCGGCGAGCTGCCCGGTGTCGGCGTCGACGATCGCGACGACGGTGATGACACCCTCCTCGGCCAGCGTCCGGCGGTCCTTCAGCGACGCCTCGGTGACCCCGCCGACGGTCTGGCCGTCGACGTAGACGTTGCCCGCGGGCACCTTGCCGGTGATCGTGGCCCGGCCGTCGACCAGGTCGACCACCACGCCGTCCTCGGCCAGCACCACGCGGCTGGGGTCCAGGCCGGTCCGGATCGCCAGGTCGCCGTTGGACCGCAGGTGCCGCCACTCGCCGTGCACCGGCATCACGTTGCGCGGCTTGACGATGTTGTAGCAGTAGACGAGCTCGCCGGCGCTGGCGTGACCGGAGACGTGCACCTTGGCGTTTCCCTTGTGCACCACGTTCGCGCCCCACCGGGTCAGCTCGTTGATGATGCGGTAGATCGCGTTCTCGTTGCCCGGGATGAGCGAGCTGGCCAGCAGGACGGTGTCGCCCTGCTCGATCCGGATGACGTGGTCGCGGTTGGCCATCCGGGACAGCGCGGCCATCGGCTCGCCCTGGGATCCGGTGCAGATGACGGCCACCTTGTCCGCGGGCAGCTTCTCCAGCACCTTCAGGTCGACGACGAGGCCCTTGGGGACGTTCAGGTAGCCCAGGTCGCGGGCGATGCCCATGTTGCGGACCATCGACCGGCCGACGAAGGCGACCTTGCGGCCGTGCGCGTGCGCGGCGTCCAGGACCTGCTGGATGCGGTGCACGTGGCTGGCGAAGCTGGACACGATGACCCGCTTCGGGGCGGTGCGGAACACCGTGTCGATGGCCGGGGTGAGCTCGCCCTCCGACGTGGTGAAGCCGGGCACCTCGGCGTTGGTGGAGTCGGTGAGGAAGAGGTCGACGCCCTCCTCGCCGAGCCGGGCGAAACCGCGCAGGTCGGTGATCCGCTGGTCGAGCGGGAACTGGTCCATCTTGAAGTCGCCGGTGTGCAGCACCAGGCCCGCGGCGGTCCGGATGGCGACCGCCAGCGCGTCGGGGATCGAGTGGTTCACCGCCAGGAACTCGCAGCCGAACGGCCCGAACGACAGGGTGTCGCCCTCGCTCACCTCGCGGGTCACCGGCTTGATCCGGTGCTCCTTGAGCTTGGCGTCGAGAAACGCCAGCGTCAGCCGGGAGCCGACCAGCGGGATGTCGCGGCGCTCGCGCAGCAGGTAGGGGACCCCGCCGATGTGGTCCTCGTGCCCGTGGGTGAGCACGATGGCCACCACGTCGTCCATCCGGTCCCGGATGGAGGTGAAGTCCGGCAGGATCACGTCGACGCCGGGCTGGTGCTCCTCGGGGAACAGCACCCCGCAGTCGACGACGAGCAGCTTGCCGGCGTGCTCGAAGACCGTCATGTTCCGGCCGATCTCGCCCAGCCCGCCCAGCGGGACCACCCGCAGGCCGCCGTCCGGCAGGGCGGGCGGGGTCCGGAGCTCGGGATGTGCGTGACTCATGCGCGCAACGCTACGTGGCGACCACGACACCACGAAGCGCCGGACGGCGCCGTCACGCCGGGCACTCGGCCAGCGGGTCGGACAGGTAGCGCTGCACGGTCGGGGACAGGTCGGCGACCAGCTGGTCGGCCGTCGCGGTGGCCACCCCCGGCAGGCCGAGGACGTAGCGGCAGTACGCGAGCCCGAGCATCTGGGTGGCGATCAGGCCGGCCCGGCGGAGCGCGCCGTCCGGGTCGCCGAGCTCGGCCACCCGGACGGCGAGCTGCTCGGTGAACACCGCGTGCATCCGGGTCCGGGCCGCCTCGTTGCTCACCGCCGACCGCAGCAGCAGGACCAGGACGTCGTCGACCGGATCGCCCTCCCACCGGGTCAGGAAGTGCTGCACCAGGTGGCGCCCCCGCTCCCCGGCCGGCCGGCCGGCGAGGTCCGGCAGCCGCAGGTCGACGTCCACCGCGGCGGCGAACAGGCCCTCCTTGCTGCCGAAGTACCGCATCACCATCGACGGGTCGATCTCCGCGGCGGCGGCGATGGAACGGATGCTGGCACCGGAGTAGCCCAGCTGCTGGAACTGCGCCCGCGCCGCCCGCAGGATCCCGCGCCGCGTCCGCTCGCCCTTGCGCAGCCGCATCTCCTCGCTCGGCGCGGTCATCGTCGCCTCCGTTCCGGACGGCCGGCCCGGTCGGCCACGGCTGCGTCCGGCGTCAGGCTAGGCCGCCCCCGGCAGCCGGCCGGTCCGGCCGGCTCCGACGGGTCACGCCGGCACCGAAGGCGGCCGCGACGAGGCGGCGGTGGGGGAGGGCCCGGCGGCCCGCCGCCGGCGACCGAAGGTCAACGGGCGTGGGCAAGCCGCCCGAGGGTCGGGGTCAGGGCGAAACGCCGGCCAGGTGGGCGCGGAGCACCTCGACGACGAGCTGGTGGTCGGCGACCTGCGGGAGCCCGGAGACGACCACCGCGCCGACCGGCCCGACCGACCGCACGGTGACCGGAAAGGCCCCGCCGTGCGCGGCATAGCGGCGGGGGTCCAGGCCGTAGCGCGCCTCGAACGTCGTCCCGTCCTCGCGGCACTGCTGCCCGACGTACAGGCTGCTGTGCCCGAAGCGGTGCACGACCCGCGCCTTGCGCTCGATCCAGGAGTCGTTGTCCGGCGTGGCGCCCGGCAGCGCGACGTGGAAGAGCGGATGGCCGTTGCGGCGGACGTCGACGGCGACCGGTGCCTGCCGCTCCCGGGCGGCGGCCACCAGAGCGCAGCCCAGCGCCCAGGCGTCGTCGTTGGTGAAGCTGGTGAACTGCAGCTCGGCCTCCTCCGCGGCGATCACGGCGAGGGCCGGGAACGGATCGGTCACGGTCAGACCTCCTCGACCGGAAAGGTGCGGGTGGGGGAGACGTACTCCTCCTGTGCGGCGACCAGCAGGATCTCCCGTGAACCGGCGTCCGCGGTGAGCCGCAGCAATCCGTGCACGGAGGCGGCGGCCCGGCCCAGCGCCTCGCCGGCCGAGCGGGTGTCCAGCCAGTGCGCCAGGAACAGCGCGGCGATGGTGTCCCCGGCGCCGTTGAGCGAGAGGTCCAGCCGGGGGGTCCGCACCCGGAAGTGCCGGCCGGCCTCGGAGGCGAGCAGGTCGACGGCGTCCCCAGGGGTGTCCTCGGCCACCAGCGAGGTGGTGAGCACGACCCGCGGGCCGAGCGCCTGGACGGCGGCGACGGCGTCCCGGACCGAGGCCAGTGACCCGGTCGTCGTCCCGGCGAGCAGGTCGAGCTCGAAGTGGTTGGGCGTGACGATGTCCGCGGCCGGGACCGCCACGTCCCGCATGAACTCGGGGATCCCCGGACGGACGAACACCCCGCGGCCGACGTCCCCGATCACCGGGTCGCAGCAGTAGACCGCGTCGGGGTTGGCCGCCCGCACCAGCGCCACGCTCTGCACCACGGCGTGGCCGATGTCGGCCGAGCCGAGGTAGCCGGACAGCACGGCGTCGCAGCTGCCCAGCACGCCGCGGTCGGCGATGCCGGCCACGACCTCCTCCACGGCCTGCCCGTCGAAGACCCGGCCGGTCCAGGCGCCGTAGCCGGTGTGGTTGGAGAACTGCACCGTGTGCACCGGCCACACCTCGATGCCCAGCCGCTGCAGCGGAAAGACGGCCGAGGCGTTGCCCGCGTGCCCGTAGGCGACGTGCGACTGGATGGAGAGGACGTTCACCATGCCCGGAACCGTGGCACAGCCGCGGGGCTGCGCGGCGGCCGGCTCACAGCTCGGCCAGGAAGTCCGCCAGCAGGTCCAGTGAGGCCTGCTGGTCCAGCGCCATGCTGGCGATCAGGTCGTAGGCGCGGCTGTAGCGGTGCACCTCGGCCTCGGTGTCGGGGAAGAACACCCGGGTCTTGTTCTCCAGGTACACCACGTCCGGGGCGTCGGTGGCCCGCGAGTGCAGTACGGAGAACGACCCGGCGGTGACCGGCGGCAGGCCCGCACCGAAGGGCAGCACCTGCACGGTCACGTTCGGCCGGGCGGCCACGCCGATCAGGTGCTCCAGCTGCTCCCGGCGGACGGCGGCGTCCCGGCCGGGGTCGCCGGGAACGACCCGCCGGCGCAGGGCCGACTCGTCGACGACGGTGGAGAGCTGCAGCGGGGTCCGCTGCAGCTCCGGGTCGAGCAGCTCCTGGCGGCGGCGGGAGATCAGCATCCGCCGCTGGATCTCGGCCTCCGACGGTCGTTCCCAGGTGGCGAGGATGAGCTCGTGCAGGAACGCCGGGCTCTGCAGCAGCGCGTGCGGAACCAGCGCCGCGTAGCAGCGCAGCGCCCGTGACCCCGACTCGAGCCGGATCAGGTTGGCGAAGCCGTCCGACAGCGTGTCGGCGTAGGCGTCCCACCAGCCGCGGGGTCGAGCGGCCGGTGCCAGCCGGCGGAGCACGGTGGCGATGTCGGGAGGCACCGCGTACAGCACCACCAGCCGCTCGAGGTCCTCGGCGCGGATCCCGGTGCGCCCGTTCTCGATCCGGGACACCTTGGACGCCGACCAGCCCAGCTGCGCGGCGAC
>JAICZD010000098.1 GCA_025933855.1 Modestobacter sp.
AGGCCAGCGCCACGAGCACCACCAGGCCCACCAGCGCGGCCAGCAGCAGCTGCCGGTGCGGTCGGCTGCGCCGCCGCCTTCCCCCGGCAGGCCGTCGCGCGGGCGGCCGGGGCCGGCCGGTGCGGCTGCGGGAGGACCGCGCGGCCGGCCGCCGGGCCCGGGCCGGTGGCCGGCGGGTCAGGGCCGGGGAGCTCGCCATCACCCCCACCGTAGGTCGGCCGGCGCCGGATCCGGGTCCGCCGTCCCCGCGCGCCGCGGACGCCGGGTCAGTTGGCGTGCAGGGCAGCGTTGAGGCTGCCCCAGTCGCCGTCCCGGGGAAGGGCCTCCAGCGCGCCGGACACCGAGTTGCGGCGGAACAGCAGCCCGGCCCGGCCGGAGAGCTCCGCGGCCTTGATCACCGAGCCGTCGGGCAGGGTCACCCGGGAGCCGGCGGTCACGTAGCAGCCGGCCTCCACGACGCAGCGGTCGCCGAGGGAGATGCCGATGCCGGCGTTGGCGCCGAGCAGGCAGCCCTCGCCGATCGAGATGACCTGCTTCCCGCCGCCGGACAGGGTGCCCATGATCGAGGCGCCGCCGCCGATGTCGGAGTCCGCGCCGACCACCACCCCGGCGCTGATCCGGCCCTCGACCATCGAGGGGCCCAGCGTGCCGGCGTTGTAGTTGACGAAGCCCTCGTGCATGACGGTGGTGCCCTCGGCCAGGTGGGCGCCCAGCCGCACCCGGTCGGCGTCGGCGATCCGGACGCCGGGAGGCACCACGTAGTCGACCATCCGCGGGAACTTGTCGACGGCGAAGACGGTCAGGTTGCCCAGCGCCGCCCGCATCCGGATCGCGGAGAACCCGGCCGCCTCGACCGGCCCGGCGCTGGTCCACGCGACGTTGGTGAGCAGCCCGAAGACGCCGTCCATGTTGATGGTGCGCGGCCGCGCCAGCCGCGCGGACAGCAGGTGCAGCCGCAGGTAGACGTCGTAGGTGTCGGCCGGCGGTGCGGACAGGTCGCTGATCACCGTGCGGACGGCGATCACCTGCACCCCCCGGGTGTCGTCGATGCGCACCAGGCCCCCGACGTCAGGGCCGAGCTCACCCTCGGCCTCCAGCGTGCCGAGCTGCAGCGTGCCGTTCCGGGTGCCCTCGGGTGCGCCCAGCCGGGGCGCGGGGTACCAGGTGTCGAGCACGGTGCCGGCCGTGGTCACCGTGGCGAAGCCGACGGCGACGGCGGAGGAGGGGGCGGCGGACTCCGGGGCGGCGGACGTCGGGGCGGGGCTCACGCCGGTCACGGTACCGAGGCCCCGGCGGGCACCCCCGGCCGGAACCGGCCGCCCGGCGCGGGCCGGGGCACCACCGCCCATGTGCCTCCGCGTCGGGGCGGGCCGCCGGCCGGTCGTGCACATAGGCTCGGATGTCGTGAGTGCTCCTGCCGGCCCGGTGCCCGTGCTCGACCTGTCCGCCGACGTGCTGGCCCTGACCCGCGCGCTGGTCGACCTGCCGTCGGTGTCGGGCACCGAGCGGGTGCTCGCCGACGCCGTCGAGACGGCGCTGCGGGCGCTCGGCGGCCTCGAGGTCGTCCGGGTCGGGGACACCGTGCTGGCCCGCACGAACCTCGACCGGCCGACCCGCATCGTGCTGGCCGGCCACCTGGACACCGTCCCCATCGCGGACAACCTGCCCAGCCGGGTGGACACCGTCGACGGCCAGCAGCGGCTCTACGGCTGCGGCACCAGCGACATGAAGTCCGGTGACGCGGTGATGCTGCGGCTGGCCGGCCGCTTCGGCGTCCCCGGCGGCGCGCCGGCGCACGACCTCACGTTCGTGTTCTACGACAACGAGGAGGTCGAGGCGGTCCGCAACGGCCTGGGCCGGGTGGCCCGCGAGCTGCGCGGCTGGCTGTACGGCGACCTGGCGATCCTGCTGGAGCCGACCGACGGGGTGGTCGAGGGCGGCTGCCAGGGCACGCTGCGGGTCGTGCTCACCGTGCCCGGCCGGCGCGCGCACAGCGCCCGGTCCTGGCTGGGGGTCAACGCCGTCCACGGCGCGGCCGGCATCCTGGCCACGCTGGCCGGCTATCCCGCCCGCGAGGTCGACATCGACGGGCTGCAGTACCGCGAGGGCCTCAACGCCGTCCGGATCGAGGGCGGGGTCGCCGGCAACGTCGTCCCGGACTCCTGCGCGGTGACCGTCAACTTCCGCTACGCGCCGGACCGGGACGAGGACGACGCCGTGGCGCACGTCCGGGAGGTCTTCGCCGACGCGCTGGCCGCCGGCGTGACCCTCGAGGTCACCGACTCCTCCGGCGGCGCGCTGCCCGGGCTGACCGAGCCGGCGGCGGCCGCGTTCGTCGCCGCCGTCGGCCGGCCGCCGCGGGCCAAGCTCGGCTGGACCGACGTCGCCCGCTTCGCCGCCTTCGGCATCCCGGCGCTCAACTACGGCCCCGGCGATCCCAACCTGGCCCACAAGGCCGACGAGCACGTCCGCATCGACCGGCTGCAGCCCGCCGAGGACGCCCTCGTCGCCTACCTGACGCAGCCCACTCCGGGGAGCAACGCATGACCGAGACACACGACGGCCGCCGGGCCCGCCCGGCCCGGCACCGCGGCCCGATCACGATGCGCGGGGGCGAGCCCGACCCGCGCACCGCCGGGACGACCACCGACCAGCGGCTGCTGGACCGGCGCGGCGGCAGCGAGTTCGTGCACACCGACCCGTGGCGGGTGCTGCGGATCCAGGCCGAGTTCGTGGAGGGCTTCGGCCTGCTCGCCGACCTGCCGCGCGCGGTGAGCGTGTTCGGCAGCGCCCGCATCCGCCGGGATGCCCCGCACTACGCGGCCGGGGAGCAGATCGGCGCCGCGCTGGCCGCGGCCGGCTACGCGGTGATCACCGGCGGCGGCCCCGGCGCGATGGAGGCGGTCAACAAGGGCGCCTGCGACGCCGGCGGCATCTCCGTCGGGCTGGGCATCGAGCTGCCGTTCGAGCAGGAGCTCAACGAGTGGGTGGACGTCGGCGTCCTGTTCCACTACTTCTTCGTGCGCAAGACCATGTTCGTCAAGTACGCGCAGGCGTTCGTCATCCTGCCCGGCGGTTTCGGCACCCTGGACGAGCTGTTCGAGGCGCTCACCCTGGTGCAGACCCGCAAGGTCACCCGCTTTCCGGTGATCCTCTTCGGCAGCGCGTACTGGACGGGCCTGGTCGACTGGATCCGCTCCACCCTGGTCGAGGCGGGCACCATCGCGCCGGCCGACCTGGACCTGCTGCACGTCACCGACGACGTCGCCGAGGTCGTCGCCGTCATCCAGGCCGCCGACGCCGCGCGGGAAAGCAACGGGCACGCGCCGCCGCCGGGGAACGGCGTTCCGCCGCCCGCGCCGGTCGACGACTGACAGCCATGTCGGTGCTCGTCTTCCTGATCGGCCTGCTGCTCGTCGGCGGGCTGCTGTTCCTCGGCGCCTCGGTGCTGCTGGGCCGGGGGGAGACGCAGCCGCCGGCCGAGCTGGACCGCTCACCGCTGGAGCTGCCGGGCGACCGGCCGGTGGTCGGCGACGACCTGCGGGGGCTGCGCATCTCGGTCGCCGTCCGCGGTTACCGGATGACCGAGGTCGACTGGCTGCTGGACCAGCTGGCCGCCGCGCTGGACGAGCGCGACGCCGCGCTGGCCCGGCTCACCCGGTGCCACCCGCCCGACGACCCGGTCCGCGCCGACGCCGAGGACACCGATCCCGGCGGCATCCCCCTCCCCGACGAACAGGAGCACCCCCGTGCCTGAGGTGGTCGAGACCGTGGACATCGAGGCGCCGCCGGAGCAGGTGTGGGCGGCGCTGGTCGACTGGCAGCGGCAGGGGGAGTGGATGCTGCTCACCGACGTCCGCACGGTGGACGGCGACGGACAGGGGGTCGGCGGCCGGCTGGCCGCCCGCACCGGGGTGCCGCGGCCGGGCGGCGGGCACCTCGGCGTCCTGGACACCATGCTGATCACCGCCTGGGACCCGCCGCGCCGGGTCGACGTCCGGCACACCGGCCGGGTGGTGCGCGGCACCGGCACGTTCGAGGTCCGCCCGCGCGGGGAGTCGGCGTCCACCTTCGTGTGGACCGAGCAGCTGGACCTGCCGCTGGGCCGGCTCGGCGCCCTCGGCTGGCCGCTGGTGCGCCCGGCGATGGTGGCCGGCGTCCGGCTGTCGCTCAGGCGCTTCGCCGGCTACGCCGCCGCCCACCCCTACTGAGAAAGACCGACCTGCCCCCGGCTCGGCCTTTTTCGGGCTAAAGCCCGGGACTTTTTCGGGCTAAAGCCCGGGCCTTTTTCGGGCTAAAGCCCGGCGGGGAGGGGCGCGGCGGACGGCGACGGCGGCCCATCCCGCGGCCACCAGCCAGACGGCGGCCACGATCAGCAGCAGGTTCCGGCCGTACTCCCGCGGCAGGAACGACGGGTTGAGCGGATCGGCGCCGTAGCCCAGCAGGAACGGCAGCGTGACCAGGGTGAGCATCCCGGTCACCGCGCCGGCGACCACGACCGGCGGCCGGGCCGCGCGGGGCAGCAACCGGGCGGCGAGCCAGCCCAGCCCGATCCACGCCGGGGCGAGAACCAGGTCGTGCAGCAGCGCGCTGCCGAGGAACCAGGTCGCCCAGGAGTCCAGCGGCACCCGGCGGCCGGCGGTCAGCAGGCCGTGCCCGCCGTAGCCGACCGCGGCCAGGCCGGGCAGCACGAACAGCCAGCGCCACCACGGCCGCAGCCCGCTGGTCGCCGAACGGGCCGGCGCGGGCGCGCTCATGCCCCGATCCCGCCGGCGCCGGGCGCGACCCGGGTGACCCACTTGGTCTGCATGACGCCGGGGCGGTTCGGCGCGATCAGCCGCACCGGATATCCGTGGTCGGGGTCCAGCGGGGCGCCGTCCAGCCCGGTGGCCAGCAGCGTGCGGGGGCTGCGTGCGTGCGGCGGAGCCACGGTCGACACCCGGTACAGGCCGCCGGTCTGCAGCGACTCCACGGTCACCTCGGTGTCCCGGGGCAGCCCGGCCGCGGCCAGCAGGTCGCCGAGCCGGACGCCGGTCCAGCTGGCGCTCGCGCTCCACCCCTCCACGCAGGTGATCGGCAGCCGCTCGGTGCGCTGCGGGAACCGGGCCAGGTCGGCGAGGGAGAGCTCCAGCCGCCGCGGACCTTCCACGACGAGCCGGTAGTCCGCGCCCACGTCGGTGACCCCGGCCCGGTGGGCGGTCTGCCGCACCGGCAGGCCCTGCGGTCCGACGCCGGGCAGCCGCGGGGCGAGCACGGCAACCGGGGCCAGCGGGGACAGCGACTGGCCGACGGTCGTCAGCGTCACCGCGGCGACCCCCAGGCCGGCGGCGGCCACGAACGCCCGGCGCGGCACCGCACCACCCTCGGCGGCGTCGTCCACCGCCCGCACCCCGGCGGCCTGCCCGGGGGCCAGCCCGGCGACGGCGCCGGCCGATCCGCGGCGGGCCATCCCGCGGCGGATCGCCGGCGCCTTGGCGCCCACGTGCCCCGCGACGGCGCCGATCGCGATCCAGCCGGTCCAGTAGTGCGTGGCGGTGAAGAAGAAGGCCCACGGGTACCACTCGGCGATGTTGACCAGCCCGGTGAGCAGCTGCATCGTGCTCGCGCCGACGAGCACCAGGACCGACAGCCGGCTGATCACCCGGGACGGCGAGCCGGCCGGCGGCCACTCGAACAGCGTGGGGTAGACCGTCCAGAGCTTGACCAGCAGCAGCGGGATCGCCGCCAGGCCGGTGGCCACGTGGGTCCCCTGGGTGACCCGGTACAGCCAGGACGGCGCGGCCGGCCACGGGAACCAGCCGGCCGGCTGCTGGATCAGGTGGCTGGTCAGCCCGGTCAGGAAGCACACGGCGAACGCGACGCCGAGGAACACGCCGGTGCGGGCCGCGCGGCGCTCGGAGTGCAGCGGGCTGGCGAACGCGCCTTCCCGGAACGGCCCGCGGCGCAGCACGTCGGGCGGGCCGGGCAGGCGGGCACCGAGCACCCGGTCCAGCCGCGCCGTCCACCCGGTGGTCATGGCGTGGGGACCAGCCCGGCGGCCACCCCGTCGACGACCCGACGGGTCCGGCTGCCCGGCGGGCAGAGCGCGGCCACCGCGAGCGCGTCGGGAAAGTGGTCCATGTCGGTCAGCGGCGGAAGGTCCAGCACGGTGACCCCGGCCCGCTCCAGCGCGGCGCGGGTCAGCTCCGCGGTGTCCTCCCGGGACATCGGGACGTCGGGCAGGACGCCGGCCACCGCCGGGTCGTGCACCCCGAGCGCCCACCAGCCGCCGTCCGGCGCCGTGCCGAGCACCGCGCTGCCCGGCCCGGCGGCCTGCAGCCGGTCCAGGCACTCGGCGAGCAGCCGGGCGGAGACCTGGGGGGTGTCCATGCCGATCAGCAGGGTGGGCAGGTCGGCGGCGTGCATGGCGTCGGCGAAGGCGCGTGCGAGCCGGGTGCCGAGGTCGCCGTCGGCCTGCGGGACGACGGTGCACCCGGTCAGGTCCAGCTCGCCCCGCGCCCCGTCCAGCGCGACGACGCGGCGCTGCACCGGCGTGGCCCGGACGGCGTCCAGGGTGTCGCCGACCGCCGCTGCGGCGATCGCGGCGGCCTGCTGCGGCGTGCAGGGCGGGGTCAGCCGGGTCTTGCTGCGCCCCGGCTCCGGCGCCTTGGTGATCACCAGCAGCTGAACGGCGGCGGTCACCGGGCCAGCACCTTGCGCATGTCGTTGATGGTCCGGGCGGTGCCCAGCACGGTGCCGGTGACCTTGGACCTCGTGCCCTCGGCGCGGGGCGCGTAGCCGACGTCCACCTCGGCGACCCGCCAACCGGCGTCCGCGGCCCGGGTGACCATCTCCAGCGGGTAGCCGAACCGGCGGTCGGTGATCCCCAGGTCCAGCAGCGCCCGGCGGCGACCGGCCCGCATCGGGCCGAGGTCGTGCAGCGCGATCCCGGTGCGCCGGCGCAGCATCACCCCGAGTGCGGTGTTCGCCACCCGGGCGTGCGGCGGCCAGGCGCGGCGCGAGGTGGGCCGGCGCCGGCCGAGGACCAGGTCGGCGTCCCCGGCCAGCACCAGGTCGGCGACCCGCGGCAGCTCGGCGGGGTCCATCGAGGCGTCGGCGTCGCAGAAGCAGACGACCTCGGCGGTGGCCGCGGCCAGCCCGGCGTGGGCGGCGGCGCCGAACCCGCGCTGCGGCACGTGCACCACCACCGCGCCGCAGTCCGCGGCGATCCGCGCCGAGCCGTCGGTCGAGCCGTTGTCGGCGACGATGGCGCGGTAGCCGGCGGGCAGCCGGCCGAGCACCCAGGGCAGGGCCCCCGCCTCGTCGAGGCAGGGGAAGACGACGTCCGGCACGGGCGGACGGTACCCATGGTCGCTGCGCACGCCCGGTGTTCGTCCCGGGCAGCCGCGCTGGATGCCTCCTTCCGGAACGGCGGGCGGTCCGGGAACGGGCGCCGACCTACGCTGCGGCACCGTGACCTCCGCCGATCCCGCTCCGTCGCGGCCTGCTGCCGGGCGGCCTGCTGCCGGGCGGCCCGCAGCCGGGCGGCCTGCTGCCGGGCGGCCGCGGTGGTGGGTGCCGGGGCTGGCCGTGGCGCTGGTGGCCGGCTTCGTGTGGGCGGTCGGCCGGGTCGGGCGACGGCTCACGCTGGACGGCGCCGTCCTGCACCTGCTGGGTGGCTGGGTGCTGCGCGGCGGGTTCGACGTGGTGTGGAGCCCGCGGGTGTGGTTGCCGGCGCTGGTCGGGCTGGCCGGGGTGCTGGCCGGTCCGGCGCTGGCCGCCCGGCTGCCGTGGCGGGCGCTGCTGCCCGGCGCCGCGCTGGCGGCGGCGGCCTGGGCGGTGGCGCTCGCGCTGACCTCCGGCTGGAACCGGCTGACCGAGCCGCTGGCGTCCCGCTACGAGTACCCGCACGACGTCGACCGGGTCGGATCGATCCGGGCGTTCCTGTCCACCTTCCTCGACTCGGTGCCGGCCGACTCGGCCGACCCGTGGACGACGCACGTGGCCGGCCACCCGCCGGGGGCGTTGCTGGTCTTCGTGCTGCTGGACCGGGTGGGGCTGTCCGGCCTGGGCCCGGCGGCCGCGCTGTGCATCGCCGGCGGGGCGCTGGCGGTGCCGGCGGTGCTGGTCGCCGTCCGGGCGGTGGCGGGGGAGCGGGCGGCCCGGCTGGCGGCGCCGTTCGTCGTGCTGTCCCCGGTGGCCCTGTGGGTGGCCACCAGTGCCGACGCGCTGTTCGCCGGCGTCGCGGCGTGGGGGATCGCCCTGCTGGCGGCAGCCGCGGCCCGGGCACCGGGCCGGGCCGCGGACGCCGGTGCGCTGGCCGGCGGTCTGCTGCTCGGGCTCGCGCTGTTCCTGTCCTTCGGGCTGACCGCGCTCGGCCTGGTGGCGCTCGCCGTCGTGGCCGTGCACCGCGGCCGGCCCGGGCTGTTCCGGGTACTCGCCGCCGCGGCGGCAGGCGTGCTGCTCATGGTGGCCGCCTTCGCCATCGCCGGCTACGGGTGGCCGGCGGGTCTGGCCGCGGTCGGTGCGCGGGTGCGCTCCGGGCCGTCCTACGCCGACCGGCCGCTGGGCTTCTTCGTGTTCGCCGACCTGGCCGCCGCCGCGCTCGCGGTGGGCCCGGCCGCGGTGGCCGGGCTGGCGTCGCTGCGCCGCGGCCGGGTGGCCCTGCTGCCGCTGGCCGCGCTGGCCGGGATCCTGGTCAGCGACGCCACCGGGCTGGTCCGGGGGGAGACCGAGCGCATCTGGCTGCCGTTCTACGTCTGGATCCTGCCCGCGGCCGCCGCCCTGCCGGCCCGCCAGCGGCGGTGGTGGCTGGCGCTGGCGGCGGCGCTGGCGATCGGCATCGAGGTCGTCGTCCGCACCGAGTGGTGAGCCGCGGCCGAGTGCGCCAGTGGGTGTCGCCGACCCTGCCGGTGCGGTCGGCGATGATGGCCGGATGAGCACGGGGACGACGGGCGGGCGGGCATGAGCCGGCGGGGATGGCTGCTGTTCGCCGCCATGTCGCTGATCTGGGGCATCCCCTACCTGCTGATCAAGGTGGCGGTCGCCGAGTTCAGCCCGGTGGTGGTGGTCTTCCTGCGCTGCCTGATCGGCGCGGTGCTGCTGGTGCCCTGGACGCTGGCGCGCGGGCAGCTCCGCGTCGCGCTGCGCCGCTGGCGTCCGCTGCTGGTCTTCACCGTGCTGGAGATGACCGGCCCGTGGCTGCTGCTGTCGGCGGCCGAGCAGTCGCTGTCGAGCTCGCTGACCGGCCTGCTGGTGGCCGCCGTCCCGTTCGTCGCCGCGCTGACCGCCCGGCTGGCCGGCGAGGACGACCGGCTCTCCCCGGTGCGGATCACCGGCATGCTGCTCGGGGTCGTCGGCATCGTGACCCTGCTGGGCCTTGACGTGGCGGGTGCGCAGCTGACCGCGATCGGCGCGGTCGCGTTGGTCGTCGTCGGCTACGCGACCGCGCCGATGGTGGTCAGCCGCAAGCTGCCCGACGTGTCCGGGGTGACCGCGAGCGCCTTCGCGCTGGTGGTCACCGCTGTCGTCTACGCCCCGTTCGCCGTTCCGCAGCTCGGCGCGGTGCCCTCTGCGCCGGTGCACACCCTGCTGTCCCTGGCCGCACTGGGCGTGGTCTGCACCGCCGTCGCCCTCGCGCTGTTCTTCGCGCTCATCCGGGAGGTCGGCCCGCAGCGGGCGCTGGTCATCACGTTCGTCAACCCGGCGGTCGCCGTCCTGCTCGGGGTGCTGCTGCTGGACGAGCCGTTCACCCTGGGGCTCGCCCTCGGGCTGCCGCTGATCCTGCTCGGCTGCGTGCTCGCGACCCGGCGGAGCGGCGCGCGCGGCGAGCACTCCGACGTCGGCGACCTGAACACCGCCGTCCCCTGATCCGGAGGTCCGCCGCGGGCGTCAGGGGGCGGGGCGCAGCGGGGCGGTTGCGAACTCCCGCATCCCGTCGGCGAAGGTGACCTCCGCCGCGTAGCCGAGCTCGGCCTGCGCGCGCACCGGGCTGGCGACCACGTGCCGGACGTCGCCGATCCGGTACTCGCCGGTGACCACCGGCGCCGGCCCGCCGAACGCCTCGGCCAGCGCCGCGGCCATGTCCCCGACGGTGTGCGGCACGCCGGAGGCGATGTTGTAGGGGCGCAGCGCGGCGTCCGGAGGAGGAGCCTGCAGCGACCGCACGTTCGCCTGCGCGACGTCGCTGACGTGCACGAAGTCGCGCTGCTGGGCGCCGTCCTCGAACACCCGGGGCGCCCGGCCGCCCTCCAGCGCGCTGCGGAAGATCGACGCCACCCCGGCGTAGGGGGTGTCCCGGGGCATGTGGGCGCCGTAGACGTTGTGGTACCGCAGCGCGATGGCCCCGCCGCCGGTCGACCGCGCCCACGCCGCGGCCAGGTGCTCCTGGGCCAGCTTCGTCGCCGCGTAGGTGTTGCGCGGGTCCGCGGGGGTCTCCTCACCGACCTCGCCCCAGCCCAGTTGCCGCCCGCACACCGGGCAGGGCGGGTCGAACCGGCCGGCGGCAAGGTCCGCCCGGCGGCGCGGGGCGGCCGGGACGGCGCCGTGCTCGGGGCACTCGTAGCGGCCCTCGCCGTAGATCACCATGGAGCTGGCCAGCACCAGCCGGCCGACGCCGGCCCGGGCCATCGCGGCCAGCAGCACCGCCGTCCCGAGGTCGTTGATGCCGGCGTAGTCGGGCATGTCCTGCACGTCGATGCCCAGGCCGACCATCGCCGCCTGGTGGCAGACGGCCTCGATCCCCTCCAGCGCCCGGTCGACGGTGCCGGCGTCCCGGACGTCGCCGACCACCACGTCCACCCCGTCCAGCCCCGGCACGCCGTCGGGATAGGGCGGGTGGACGGCGGGCAGCAGCGCATCGAGCCCCCGCACCTCGTGACCGGCCGCGGGGTTGGCGGCCACGACGTGCGAGCC
>JAICZD010000201.1 GCA_025933855.1 Modestobacter sp.
CCGGCAGATCATGTCGCCGCGGGAGATGTCGATCTCGTCGGTGAGCCGGATGGTGACCGACATCGGCGAGAACGCCTCGTCGACCGGGCCGTCCATGGTGTCGATGGAGGCGATCTTCGAAGGCAGGCCCGAGGGCAGCACCACCACGTCGTCCCCGGGCTTGAAGACGCCACCGGCGACCTGGCCGGCGTAGCCGCGGTAGTCCAGGTGCGATCCGGAGAACGGTCGGACGACGTACTGCACCGGGAACCGCGCGTCGATCAGGTTGCGGTCGGAGGCGATGTGCAGCTCCTCCAGGTGGTGCAGCAGCGACGTGCCCTCGTACCAGGGCATGTTCGCCGAGCGCGTCACCACGTTGTCCCCGGCCAGCGCGGACATCGGGATCACGGTGAGGTCACCGATCTCCAGCTTGGCGGCGAAGTGCCGGAACTCCTCGGCGATGGCGTCGAACACGCCCTGGTCGTAGCCGACGAGATCCATCTTGTTCACGCACAGCACCAGGTGCGGAACCCGCAGCAGCGAGGCGAGGAACGCGTGCCGCCGGCTCTGCTCGAGCACGCCCTTGCGGGCGTCGATCAGGATCAGCGCCGCGTTCGCGGTGGACGCCCCGGTCACCATGTTGCGGGTGTACTGGATGTGCCCGGGGGTGTCGGCGATGATGAACTTGCGCCTGGGGGTGGCGAAGTAGCGGTAGGCGACGTCGATCGTGATGCCCTGCTCCCGCTCGGCCCGCAGCCCGTCGGTCAGCAGCGCCAGGTTGGTGTACTCGTCCCCCCGGGCGGCGCTGGTCCGCTCCACCGCCTCCAGCTGGTCGGTGAAGATCGACTTGGTGTCGTACAGCAGCCGGCCGATCAGCGTGGACTTCCCGTCGTCCACCGAACCGGCGGTGGCGACCCGCAGCATCTCCATCAGAAGTACCCCTCACGCTTGCGGTCTTCCATCGCCGCCTCGCTCGCCCGGTCGTCGGCGCGGGTCGCGCCCCGCTCGGTGATGTGGGTGGCCGCGACCTCGTCGATGATCTGCGCGACCGTGGCGGCGTCGGACTCGACCGCCCCGGTGCAGGTCACGTCGCCGACCGTGCGGTAGCGCACCGTCTCCTCGACGATCTCCTCACCCTCCATCGGCTGCAGGTGCTGGTTGGGCCACAGCAGCATCCCGTCCCGCTGGAACAGCCGGCGCCGGTGGGCGAAGTAGATCGACGGCAGGTCGATGCCCTCCCGGCCGATGTACTGCCAGATGTCCAGCTCGGTCCAGTTGGACAGCGGGAAGACCCGGATGTGCTCGCCGCGGTGGTGCCGGCCGTTGTACAGCGACCACAGCTCCGGGCGCTGGTTCTTCGGGTCCCACTGGCCGAACTCGTCGCGGAAGGAGTACACCCGCTCCTTGGCGCGGGCCTTCTCCTCGTCGCGGCGGGCCCCGCCGAACGCCGCGTCGAACTGGTGCTTCTCGATGGCGTCGAGCAGGGCGACGGTCTGCAGCGGGTTACGGGAGGCCCGCGGGCCGGTCTGCTCGGTGACCTTGCCGCTGTCGATCGCCTCCTGCACCGAGGCCACGATCAGCTGGACGCCGGTCTCGGCGACACGCCGGTCCCGGTACTCGATCACCTCGGGGAAGTTGTGCCCGGTGTCCACGTGCATCACCGGGAACGGGACGCGGGCCGGCCAGAACGCCTTCTGCGCCAGGTGCAGCATCACGATGGAGTCCTTGCCGCCGGAGAAGAGCAGCACCGGCCGCTCGAACTCGGCCGCGACCTCGCGGAAGATGTGCACCGCCTCGGCCTCGAGCGCATCGAGGTGGCTCAGCTCGTACATCGGCGTGCTCATGCGGCTCCTCCGCGGGCTCGGGGCCCGGTCAGTTCGGCCGGCAGCCCGGCCAGGGCGGACAGCAGGTCGCCGGCCAGCTCCGGCCGGCAGATGAGCAGGTCGGGCAGCCACGGATCAGGCTGGTTGTAGGCCAGCGGGGATCCGTCCAGCCGGCTGGTGTGCAGGCCGGCGGCCCGGGCCACGGCAACCGGGGCGGCGGAGTCCCACTCGTACTGGCCGCCGCCGTGCACGTAGGCGTCGGCCTGGCCGCGGACCACCGCCATGGCCTTCACCCCGGCCGAGCCCATCGGCACCAGCTCGGCGCCCAGCCGGGCGGACAGCTCGGTCACCAGGGCCGGTGGGCGGCTGCGGCTGACGGCCAGCCGCAGCGGACCGTCCGGGCGGGCCGGCACCCGCGGCGGCGCCGCGGTGCTGAAGGTGGTGGCCTCGGCCGGCAGCGCGACCGCGCCGGCCACCAGCTCGCCGCGCTCCCACAGCGCCACGTGCACGGCCCAGTCGGCGCGCTCGAGCTCGGAGAACTCCCGGGTGCCGTCCAGCGGGTCGACGATCCACACCCGGTCGGCGCCCAGCCGTACCGGATCGTCGGCACCCTCCTCGGACAGCACCGCGTCACCGGCGCACAGCACCGCCAGCCGGTCCATCAGGAAGCGGTGCGACTCGGCGTCGCCGGCCGCCTTCCGTGCGGTCGCGTCGGCGAACTCGCCGGCCCGCACGTCCAGCAGCAACACCCCCGCGGAGGCGGCCAGCGAGCTGGCAGTGTCGTGATCTTGCGCAGTCAACATACGTATTCCGTTCGAGACGAGGTGGTCCCTATCCTGACGGCAGGATGACGCCGCGTCACCATCGTTGAGCACGACAGCACCGATCTTCTCCCTGGGGCCACCGGCCGATCACAATGGGTGATCGGACAACCGGGACGCCGTGGACGGGTCGCCACGATCGGTACGGTGCCCCGGTGACGTGGATGGTGACCGGGGGCGCCGGCTACATCGGCTCGCACGTGGTGGCTGCCATGCGCGCCGCGGGTGAGCCGGTGATCGCGCTGGACGACCTGTCGAGCGGGGACGCCGCCCGGCTCGACGGGGTACCGCTCGTCGAGGGCAGCACGCTGGACGGCGCGCTGCTGGCCCGGACGCTGCGCGAGCACGCCGTCCGCGGCGTCGTCCACCTGGCGGCGAAGAAGCAGGTCGAGGAGTCGGTGCGCCGGCCGCTGCTGTACTACCGGGAGAACGTCGAAGGTCTGCGGGTGCTGCTGGCGGCGGTCACGGACGCCGGCGTCCCGTCGTTCGTCTTCTCCTCCAGCGCGGCCGTCTACGGCGCGCCGGACGTCGACGTGGTGCGCGAGGACACGCCGTGCGCACCGGTCAACCCCTACGGGCGGACCAAGCTGATCGGTGAGCAGATGCTCGCCGAGGTGGGGACGGCGACCGGCCTGCAGCACATCAGCCTCCGGTACTTCAACGTGGCGGGGGCGGCGAACCCGGTGCTGGCCGACCGGGGGGCGTCCAACCTCGTGCCGATGGTCTTCCAGCAGCTCAGCAACCGGCGGGCGCCGCGCATCTTCGGCGACGACTACGACACCCCCGACGGCACGTGCATCCGGGACTTCGTGCACGTCGAGGACATCGCCTCGGCGCACGTCGCCGCGGCCCGCGCCCTGGCCGACGGCGGCATGCCCGCGCTGATCGCCAACGTGGGCGGCGGGCTGGGCACGTCGGTCCGGGAGATGGTCGCGGTCATCCGGGAGGTCAGCGGCACGGCCGGGGAGGCGTGGGCGGAACCGGTCGTCGAGCCCCGCCGTCCGGGCGACCCGGCCCGGGTGGTGGCCTCGGCCGACCGGATCCGCGACGTGCTCGGCTGGCAGGCCCGCTACGACGTCCGGGAGATGGTGGCCTCGGCGTGGTCCGGCTGGACCGCCGCCGCGCAGCCGGCGGCGACGCCGGCCTGACCGCACCGGCCTGAACGCGCCGGCCCGACCGAGCCGCGCCCGGCTCCGGCGGGGAGCCGGGATCAGCCGGCCCGCTGAGCGGCGAGCGCGACGTAGTCCTGGTAGAGCGCCTCGGCCTCCCGCAGCTTGGCGGCCGTCCGAGGCCGGTCCAGCAGCTCGCGCAGCTCCTCCTTGCGCCGGGACCGCTCGGCCGACGGCCGGCCGACGTGGGTCTCCCGCACCACGCCGCCGGACTCCTGCCGGTTCATCTCCTCGACCAGCGCGAACGCCCGCGCCTCGTTCTCCGGCGTCGGTTCGTAACGGCGGAACGACGTGCCGAACCGGGCGTTCACCTCGTCAATCACCGCGCCGAAGTCGTTGGTGACCCGGTCGAAGAGGCCCACGACGAAGCCGTCGCGAGCCGGCCAGGTGGTCCGGTAGAAGTCCAGGTACTCCAGCACCGCGTCGTGCGGGGTGATGGTGTCCCGGCGGATCAGGTAGGACAGCACCGCGTCGCGAGGGCTGCGGATGAGCACGACCGTCGGCAGCCCCATCCGGATGGCCCGCAGCACGTGCGGCGCCCCGTGCAGGTGCCGGCCGACGTGCAGCTCCGGCCCGTTGGCGATCTCGAACGCGGCCACGCTGAACGTGTTGCCCGAGCGCAGGAACCCCTCGATGACGATGGCCGTGCCCGGCCGGGCGAGGGTGGAGTTCTTGTCCGGGCGCACCCGCATGGCGGCGTCCCAAAGGTAGGGCGTGCGCGCCAGCGGACGGCGGGCATGGTGGCGGGCGCGATCGGCGCCACGGCGCAGAGCAGAGGTCACGGTGCCCATTCTGTCGGCCACTCAGGCCGGCGGGGGCGGCTGGTAGCCCTCGGGGAGGACGTCCCAGTACTCCGGGCTCAGCGGCAGGCCGCACAGCGCGGTGGCCGGGGTGGACCACATCTGTCCGCGGCCCTCGGTGCGGGTGTCCTCCAGCTTCAGCGCGGTGACGCCGGAGGAGTCGCCGATGTAGAACCCGTAGTCCTGCAGGGCGGTGGCGATCACCAGGGCCTGCGGGTCGAGGTTCATCCTGGTCAGGTCGACGGAGGGCTTGATGCGGAAGCGCAGACCCTGCGGCGGCGCGGCCGGGTCCTTGGAGCTGCCGTCGCTGCCGACCATCGGGAAGACGTGCCGCTTGGACACCTCGGGCCCGGAGGCGACCTTGAGCACGTGCGCGATCTGGCCGGCGGTGACCTCGTCCACGCGGGCCATCATCACCGCGCCGTTGTTGCCGCGGTGGCTGCCCTTGTTCCGTGGGTCCGACGACTGGCCGGTGCGCACGTCCAGGCCGTTGGAGGCCAGGTAGGTGACGGTCGCACCGGCCGCCTTCCAGCTGTCACTGCCCCGGTCGTACTCCGCGTTGGTGAACGCGACGGTGTAGCCGCGCTCGACGTCGAAGATGGTCATCGAGCCGTCGTTGTTGTCCGCCGCCTCGGCGCTCACCGGGATCCGCAGGTCGTGCAGCTCCGGCAGGTCCTGGCCGCTGGGCAGCTGCACGTCGTAGGAGGGGTCGCCCGGCTCGGCCCAGTACACCGGCTGCCCCCAGGCGTTGCCCTCCGTCCCGGCCAGCCGCAGGCAGCCGTCACCTGCCTCCTTGGCGGTGCGCATGTACTGCAGGATCTGGTCGGCCCGGGGGTTGCTCGGCGCGTTGGCCGGTACCGGGGTGTTCCACCACGAGTCGGCGGTGAACGCCCGGAGGGCGTGACCGGCGACCGCGGGCGGCGGGCTCTCGTACGGCCCGGCGTCGGGGTGCGGTGCCGGATCGGCCGTGCACGCACTGACGGCTGCGCCCAGGACGACCACGCACGCCGCCGCGGCCACCGCGTTCCGCCGGCGCGCGCCGCGGGTTCGACCAGGCACAGGACCTCCACTTTCGTCAGGCAGAAAGGTCGACGTTACGGAATCGATCTACCAGCTGGCAACGCACGGCCCGGCAGGGCCGTTCCGAGCGGTTCCCATGAGTGGCCGGCCGGCGGGCCACGGCTCACGGCTCGAACCACGACCTGCAGCAGGAGAACCGCCGGTTCACTCGTCCGTAGGCCGGGGCGCACACCGCGAGCGGCAGCCGTGGGACCATCCCACGCCGGCCGAACGAGAGAATGAGGTTGCCTTGGGAACACCGTCGGAGAACGCACCGTACCTGCCGAACCTGGTGATCGGAGGGGTCGCGAAGGCCGGGACGACGTCCCTGTTCCGGTACCTGGCCCAGCACCCTGCGGTGTGCCCGTCCGACGTCAAGGAGCTGCGCTACTTCTCCGCGCTCCGCTACGGCGAGGAGCTGGCCCCGCTGGACAGCTACCGCAAGCACTTCCGCCACTGGGCCGGCGAGCAGTACCGGATGGAGTCGACCCCGGGGTACTACGCGGGCGGCCGGCTGGTCGCCGACA
>JAICZD010000283.1 GCA_025933855.1 Modestobacter sp.
GCCTGCGCCACCAGCGGGGCCGACGACGCCAGCGCGGCGGCGCCCCGCTCGCGGTGCTCGGCCGAGCCGGCCAGCGCCCCGAACCCGACCAGGGCCCCGGCGGCCGCGGCGACGCCGGCCGGGGTGGGCCCGTCGGTCGGGTCGAAGGGACGGTGCACCAGCGCCTCGGCGTCGGCGGCCGTGTCGTGCCAGGCACCGTCGGCGTCCACGAACTGGTCGGCGACCACGTCCAGCAGCTCGCCGGCCCAGGCCAGCCAGCGGCCTTCGGCGGTGGCCGAGTGCAGCGCCAGCAGACCCTCGGCCAGGTTCCCGTAGTCCTCCAGCACCCCGGCGTGGGCGCCGGCGATCCCGTTCCGCGACGCCCGGCGCAGCCGCCCGCCGACCCAGTGGACGTCGAGCAGCAGCTCCGCCGCCGCACGTGCGGCGTGCACCGCGCCGGGGTCGCCGGTCAGGACGCCGACGTCGGCCAGGGCGGCGATCGCCAGCCCGTTCCAGGCCGTGACGACCTTGTCGTCGCGCGCCGGCTGGGGCCGCAGCGCCCGGGCCGCCCGGAGCCGGGCGCGCACCCGGGCCAGCCGGTCGGCGTCCTCGACGTCCCGGCGCAGTTGCAGGGTGGAGCTGCCGTGCTCGAACGTCCCCTGCGCGGTCACGGTGAAGACCTCGGCGGCCCACGCGCCGTCCTCGGGTCCGAGCGCCTCGACGAGCTGGGCCGGCGTCCAGACGTAGGTCAGCCCCTCGACGCCGTCGGTGTCGGCGTCCAGCGCCGAGGCGAAACCGCCGTCGGCGGTGCCGAGGTCCCGGCGCAGGAAGCCGGCCGTCTCTGCGGCCACCCGCCGGGCCCAGTCCAGCCCGGTGCTCCGCCACAGGTGCACGTACACCCGCAGCAGCAGGGCGTTGTCGTAGAGCATCTTCTCGAAGTGCGGCACCACCCAGCCGGCGTCCACCGAGTAGCGGGCGAAGCCGCCGGCGAGCTGGTCGTAGATGCCGCCGCGGGCCATCGCCTCGGCGGTGCCGGTCGCCATCCGCAGGGTCGACTCGTCACCGCGCCGGGCGTGGGCGCGCAGCAGGAACTCCAGCAGCATGGACGGCGGGAACTTCGGCGCACCCCCGAACCCGCCGGCCCGCTGGTCGTAGCCGTCGGCCAGCGAGGCGACCGCGCCGTCGAGCAGGTCCGCCGACAACGGCGCCGGATCACCGAGGTCCAGCCGGCCGGAGATGCCCTGCACGATCCGGCCGCCGGCCGCTTCCAGCTGATCGCGCTTCGTCGTCCAGGCCTCGCTGACCGCGTCGAGCAGCTGGCCGAACCCCGGCAGCCCGTGTCCACCGCGCGGCGGGAAGTACGTGCCGCAGTAGAAGGGAGCGCCCTCCGGAGTGGTGAACACCGTCATCGGCCAGCCACCGGAACCGGTGAGGGCCTGGGTGGCGGCCATGTACACGCTGTCGACGTCGGGACGCTCCTCCCGGTCGACCTTGATGCAGACGAACCCGGCGTTCATCCGCGCGGCGATCTCGTCGTCCTCGAAGGACTCGTGCGCCATCACGTGGCACCAGTGGCAGGCCGCGTAGCCCACGCTGAGCAGGACGGGGACGTCGCGGCGGCGCGCCTCGGCGAACGCCTCGGGTCCCCATTCCCACCAGTCGACCGGGTTGTCCGCATGCTGCAGCAGGTACGGGCTCGTGGCGCCGGCGAGACGGTTCGGCATGCAGCCACCTTTCCGCACCGACCCCGGATGCAGCGGGTTCCGGCAGCCCGGGCTGCCGGGAGTTCGGCCGACCCCGCCCGTACCCGGCTGCCGGTGGGTACGACGCAGCGCGACGCCGGGGACGGAGGCGGTAGCCTGCGGGCGGGCCGTCGGTGACCACATCGTCGTTGCGCGTGCAGCGAGTCTGCGAGGAACAGTGCCATGACCACGACACCAGACCTGCCGGTCCCGGACGACGGCGAGCACCCCGACGCCGGCCGCCCCGACCCCGAGGGCGCTCCGGGCGTGGAGCTCGGCATGTCCGACGAAGCCGGCGGCACGTTCGAACCCGAGGAGGATCCGGAGACGGGCGACTGACCCGTCGCTTCCGTCATCGGCACGGGTGGTCAGCGGGGCGCGCCGTCGACCCCGAAGTACTGGACGAGGTAGTCGGTCACCTGGTCGACGTGCCCCAGGAGGTCGGGCAGCCGGCGGGTGAGCGCCGTGCGCACCGCGGCCACGAACTCCCCGTACGTCCCCGTGTGGCCGGCGACGTAGGGCTCCAGCGTGCGCACCAGCTCGTAGTTGCTGTTGAGGTCCAGGGCCCGCATCGCCCGGGTGTACGGATCGGCCTGGGGTGAGATCGGGGCGAGGATGCGGCTGACGAACGTGACCCGGTGCAGCACCCGCCAGCACGGGGGCTGCTGGCCGGGCTGGCGGGCGCCGCGCAGCGCCGCCGCCGCCGGGTCGGTGCTCTGCGCCAGCCAGATCGGGTCCACCACCTGGTTGAAGAACAGGTCGTGGTGGTCGGTGTCCGGGGCCAGGTAGAAGCTGGTGAACCGGTAGGCGTCCACCTTGCCCGGCTGCAGGATCCGCTTGCCCTGGGCGTCGACGGTGCTGATGTCGCGCTCGGGATGGACGTCCACGTCGACACCGAAGTCGGTGTCCTGCTCGGACCTCTTCGACACCTCCAGCTCCAGGTGCGCGCCGACCTTGGCCGAGATGTCCAGGTCGAAGGACGCCCCGAACAGCGAGAAGTCGGTGGAGAAGCTGCCCCCCAGGGAGAAGGTGAAGGAGAAGCTGCCGCCCGTCGTCTCGCTGCGGCTGTCCATCACGGTGCGGGTCTCGGCGAAGGAGCCGCCGGCCGCCGTCCACACGTAGGTGTTGGCCAGGTTGCGCTTGGTCCCGGGCGGGAGGGTCGAGGTGACGTCCGCGGTCAGCCCACCGGGCCCGGCCTGGAACTGGCGGAAGTAGGTGGCCAGCTCCTGCTCCTCCCGCTCGATCCGGGCCTTGAGCTGGTAGGCCTCGATCGGCTTGTAGAAGCTGGCGTCCGAGCTCGGGCTCAGCCCGGCGGGGTAGTCGGTGTCGGCCTCCAGGCCCACCTTGCCGTCCAGCACGCCGGCCTTGGTGTACCGCGGGTCCATCGGGAAGACCAGGACGTTCCAGTCCTTCGGGATGTCCGGGTTCGGCCGCATCTGGTAGGCGACCAGCGCCCCGGTGGTCCGCAGCCGCAGTGCGAAGACGTCGGCGGTCTCCGACTGCACCAGCGCCATGCCGACGTTCTGCGGGATCCAGCGCAGCCCCACGTCCCGGTGCTCCTGGGTGGCCGGGGTCTCCTGCAGGCAGGTGAGCGCCAGCGCGCTGGCGGTCGTGCGGGTCTGGCCCTGACCGCCCTCGGTGCTGGCCAGCCACGACGTCGAGGTCTCGGTCGACACGGTGATGCTGCC
>JAICZD010000210.1 GCA_025933855.1 Modestobacter sp.
CAGGCCGCGGCCGACCAGGGCGAGATGACGACGGGGGCGACCGCGGCGCCGTGCCGCCGCGCCAGCAGGGCCGCGCCGGTGCCGTAGAAGGCGCGCCGGCGCAGCCACTCCTCCGGCCGGGTGCGGTGGTCGTGCGCCACCCGGGCCGCGGGTTCGTACCGGATCCGCCAGCCCGCGGCCCGCAACCGCCAGGCGAGGTCGACGTCCTCGGCCACCGGCATGGACTCGTCGAAGCCGGCACCCAGCGCGGCGCGGCGGGCCAGCAGTGCGGCGCTGGGGACGTAGGAGACAGCGCTGCGCGGCGCCACCGCCGCCGGCATCGGACCCATGTCCAGCGGGCTGGCCAGCGCCTCGTAGCGGCCGACCCAGCCGGCGGAGGTCGCCGGCAGCGCGACGATGCGGGGGGCGACCAGCGCCAGCCGCGGATCGGCGAGGTGCCCGGCCAGCCGGGCCAGCCAGCCCGCCTCGGGCACGCAGTCGGAGTCCACGAAGGCCACCGCCGGGGTGGCCACCCGGCGCAGCCCGGCGTTGCGGGCCGCCGCCGGGCCCCGCGCCTCCGCGGAACGGACCAGTCCGGCGCGGGCGACCCGGGCGACCTCGGCGACCTCCGACGGTTCCGCGGAACCGTCGTCCACCACCAGCACCGGGCAGCCCGCCGTCTGCGGGTCGGCCCGCAGGGCGGCGAGCAGCCGGGCGAGGCCGGCGGTCCGGTCCCGGACCGGGATCACCACGGTGACGTCGGCGGTGACGTCGACGGCGGTGACGTCGACGGCGGTGACCGGAGGAAGGTCCGGGTGCGCCAGGCCGGCCTCGAGCAGCCGGGCGGCCAGCGTCGCGGTGCGGGTGTCGGTGACGGTCAGCCGGTCACCGGTCAGCATCGCCGCAGCGGCCGGAACCAGCCGCATCAGCCGCAGCGGGGAGCCGCCGAGCAGCGCCGTTCCGCCGTTCCGCCGCCGGGTGCGCGGATCGAGCCGGACGGCGAAGCCGTCGCGCAGCCGCTCGTCCGGCGGCGCGGGCAGCGCCGGCGTCCGGCCGGCAAGCGACACCGTGCGGCTCCCTCCCGACCGGCGCGGCCACCGGCTCCGGCAGGACCCTAATCCGGCCTGTCCGCACGGTCGGACTACAGCCCGCCGGCGACCCGCAGCACCGCGCCGGTGCAGTAGCCCGCCTGGGGCGACAACAGCCAGGCGATGGCCGGGGCGATCTCCGTCGGCTCACCCGGCCGCCCCATCGGGACGCGGGCGGTCGCCCGGTCCAGCCGGCCGGGGTCCCCGGCACCGGCGTGGATGCCGGTGCGCACCAGCCCCGGCGCGACGGCATTGACCCGGACGCCGTCGTCCGCGAGCTCCTTGGCCAGCCCGACCGTGAGGGCGTCGACCCCCGCCTTGGCCGCCGCGTAGTGCACGTACTCGTGGGCCGAGCCCAGCGTGGCGGCCGAGGAGGAGACGGTCACGATGGCCCCACCTGGGCCGCCGCGTCGCCGCGACATCACCTGCGCCGCTTTCCGGGCGCACAGGACGACGCCGAGCAGGTTGACGTCGAGAACGGTGCGGACGACGTCCACCGGGGTGTCGGCGAGGTCGCCCAGGTGCGCGGTCAGCCCGGCGTTCGCCACCAGCCCGGTCACCGGTCCCAGCCGGTCGGCCGCAGCGGCGAACAGGGCGTCGATCTGCCCGGCGTCGGTGACGTCGGCCCGGACCGCGACCGCCCGCACGCCGGCCGCCTCCGCCACGGCGACGACGCGGGCCGCGGCGTCCTCGTCGGAGCGGTAGCCGACCACGACGTCGTGGCCGTCCCGGGCCAGGTGCGCGACGGTGGCGGCACCGATGCCGCGGCTGCCGCCGGTGACGACGGTGACCGGTCGGGGAGGGGGCACACGCCGATCCTCCCCGTTGCCGGCGTCCCTCGTTGTGGATACGGTCGTATCAATACACGCGAGAGGAACCCATGCGATCCGTGACCCGCCCCTCCGGCTTCGTGTCCGACGCAGCCCGGACGAGGTTCCTCAGCGCATACGACAGCACCCTCGGTCAGTTGTGGCCGGTGCCCGTCGACGCGCTCGACGTCGCCATCCCCTCCGGCTGCGTCCGGATCCATCGCGCCGGTCCCACCGGGGACGACCCGATCGTGCTGCTCGCCGGCGCCGGCGGGAACGCGCTGGCCTGGTACCGCGACGTGGCACCGCTCGCCCGGCACCGGCCGGTCGTGGTCGTGGACCCGCTCGGCGAGCCCGGGCGCTCGGTGGCGGCCCAGCCGATCACCGGCGGCGCGGACGTCGGCCGATGGCTCACCGCCGTGCTGGCCGCGGTCGGCGCCGAGCGGGCCCATCTGGTCGGGGTGTCCTTCGGCGGCTGGACGGCGGTGCAGCAGCAGCTGAGCGGCGGAGGCCGGGTCGCCGCCGTGACCCTGGTCGAACCGGCCGGGTTCGCGCCGCTGACCGGGCGGTTCTACCGGTGGATCGTGCTCTGCGGACTGGCCGGCCTGCTGCCCGCCGGATTGCGGCGGCGGGCTGGCCGGCGGCTGGTCAACGCCACGATCAACGAGACGGCGCTGATGAGGCTGGGGCTGGCCGGCCGGGGCTTCCGGCGGCGGCTGCCCACGCCGCCGGTGCTGACCGACGAGCAGCTCCGTCGGATCGCCGTCCCGGTGCAGGTGCTGCTGGGTGCCCGCAGCACGTTGCACCACGCCGACGAGGTCGCGACCCGGGTCGCCGCCGTGGTGCCGGACTGGCGGGTGGAGGTCGTGCCCGACGCCGGGCACGCCCTGGTGATGGACGTCCCCGGCCTGGTCGTCGACCGGGTTCTCGCCTTCGCAGCCACTGGACGGCGCCCGGGCTCCGCGGACGGCTGACGGCGTGCCCAAGCGGGTCGACCACGAGGAACGACGGGCGCACCTCACCGCCGCGCTCCTCCGCATCGCGAGCACCCGCGGGCTCCAAGCGGTGTCCATGCGGGAGGTCGCGGCGGAGGCCGGGGTCTCGCTGCGTGTCGTGCAGTACTACTTCACCGACAAGCGGACCCTGCTCGACTCCGGGCTCATCGAGCTCGCTGCCCGACTCGACCGGCGGGTCAAGCAACGGGCGTCGGCCGCCGGCAGTGGCCTGTCGGTGCGGGCCGTGTTCGACATCGTGCTGGGCGCCATCCTGCCCGGCGACGAGCAGAGCCGGCTGGATGCGCTGGCCTGGACGGCGTACTACGCCGTCGCCCTCACCGACCCGTCGCTGGGCGCCGACGGCGTCCACTTCCCGAACGCTCTCGAGGACTGGCTGACCGCACGGCTCACCGTCGCGCAGCAGGACGGCGCCGCGCCGGCCGCCGGGGACCCGCGTACCGAGGTCGCCGCGCTGCTGGCGCTGGCCAACGGGCTGACCGCGAGCGTGCTGGGTCGCCAGCGCACGGGCGAGGAGGCCGCCGGGATCCTGCGTCATGCGCTGGACCGCGTCCTCGCCGACCCCCGCGGCCGGGTCGGCCCGGGGTGACCCTCGCCCACCTCCGCCAGCCGTCGTGCGGCGCCGTTCCGGGCCGGCGCTGCTGGGGTCAGCCGCGGGTGCGGGCCCCGTAGCGCCGGCGGAACTTCTCGACCCGGCCGGCGGTGTCGATCACCCGCTGGTCGCCGGTCCAGAAGGGGTGCGAGGAGGCGCTGGTCTCCACCGTCACCAGCGGCAGGGTCTCGCCGTCCAGCTCGATGGTGTGGCTCGTGGCGACCGTGGACCGGGTGCGGTAGGTGGCGCCGGTGGCGCTGTCCCGGAAGACGACGGTGCGGTACTCGGGGTGGATGCCGGTCCTCATGGTGGTTCCTCTCGGTCTCGCGGGACGTCCGCCCCCACTGGGGCGGGCTGATCGCGGCACCGGCAGAACCGTTCCGCCCGGAGGTCTGTTCCCGGCCCGGGGTCACCGCTCCCCCGGCGCCCCCGCCTCCTGCAGTCGGCCGGTCGGGTCGATTCGCCAGCCGGCCACGGCGCCGGCCAGCCGGTCCACGATCCCGGCCAGCACGGCGGCGCCCTCCTCCGCCGATGCGCCGGCGGGGTCGCCGAGGACGCCGTTCGGGCTCACCCGGCGGACGCCCCCGGCCTGCAGCCGGGGCAGCAGCTCCGCGATCGGCGTGGTGTCGCCGCACTCGGCGAGCTCCGCCCGGACGGCGTCCGGTTCCACGTGCAACAGCAGGGAGGTCTCGGTCCGGCCGGCATGCGCGTCCCCGCCCGGAACGCCGCACGGGAACCAGGCGACGTCCCGGCCCTCCGCCCGCAGCAGCGGCACCGCGGCGCGCAGTGCGTCGAGGTTGCCGCCGTGCCCGTTGACGATCAGCAGCCGGCCGGCCCACCGCCCGGCCGAGCGGCCGTACTCGACCAGCAGCCCGGTCAGCGCCTCGGTGCCGATGGACACCGTGCCGGGGAAGTCCTCGTGCTCGCCGCTCGCGCCGTAGGTCAGCGTCGGGGCGAGCACCGCGCCGACCAGCCCCGGGACGGCGGACTCCGCGACGACCGTCGCCACCACCGCGTCGGTGGTCAGCGGCAGGTGCGGCCCGTGCTGCTCGACCGCGCCGAGCGGAACGAGGACCAGCGGCCGCCCGGTCAGCTCCGGCCAGGTTGCGTCGGCCAGCCGCCGGGTCACCGGGCCGACCGCACGGTGCTCGCCGCCGCCCGCGCACTCGTCCATCCGCACATCCCCGCCTTCCGCCGCCGGCACTCTGCCAGACGTGCCGACGCGCACCGTGGTGGACGCCGCGCGCTGTCCCACTGGACTACGCCCGATGGTACGTTCATGGTATGAGTGGGACGTACGCCGTCGTGCTGGGCGATCGCGGTCGGTTGGTCGTCCCCGCCGAGCTCCGGGAGCGCATGCAGCTGAAAGCCGGCACGCCGCTCGCACTGGTCGAGACACCTCGCGGCTTCCTCGTGATGACGCGGAACGAGCTCAAGCGCCTCGTCCGGGAGGAACTCGCCGGAGCGGACCTGGTCGACGAGCTCCTGACCGAGCGGCGGGCCGCTGCTGCCGCCGAAGACGCCGGATGAACCTGTTCGACAGCTCGGCCCTGCTCTGCTTCCTCCAAGGCGAGTCGGGTGCCGATCGGGTCGAGGGCGTCCTCCTCGGTGAGCCCGGGGTGTGCAGCGCCGTGAACTGGTCGGAGACGGCGCAGAAGGTCTTGCGCCTGGACGGCGACTGGCCCAGTTCCCGTGCCCTGCTGCTCAGCTACCAGTTGGCCGTGGAGCCGGTGACCCGCGAGGACGCAGAGACGGCGGCCACGCTGTGGCGCCGGAACTCAGGTCTGTCGCTCGCCGACCGGATCTGCCTCGCCACGGGCCGCCGGCTCGCGGCCGTCGTCTGGACCGCGGATCGAGCGTGGGGCGAATCGGACCGCGTGCGCCAGGTCCGCTGACCTGACGGACGGTTCAGCGGGTGTGCGGGCCGATCAGCGCAGGTGCGCACCCGCCAACGGCGACTCGTCGCAGATCCGGGCGGGCGGTGCGGGTCTGGACGCAGCCGGCGGCAGCGCCGGCATGCCCAGCAGCGTGGGCTGGCCGCGGACCGGCCCGGTGTGCGAGTGGTCGAGGTGGCTCTTCGGGGTCACCAGCGCCAGGTCACGGGCGGCCAGCGCGGTCTCGCCGTAGCCCTGCACGCACTCCGGGTCGGGGCCGTCCAGCGGCAGTCCGGTGAAGAACTTCGCGGCCATGCAGCCACCGCGGCAGGCGTCGAAGTGGGCGCACTTGGTGCACGCGCCGCCGGTCTGCGGGCTGCGCAGCTCGGCGAACAGCTCGGAGGACTGCCAGACCTGCTGGAACCCGCCGGGGGAGCGCACGTTGCCGGCGAGGAACTGCTCGTGGATCGCGAACGGGCAGGCGTAGACGTCGCCGACCGGGTCGATCAGGCAGACGACGCGGCCGGCGCCGCACAGGTTCAGCCCGGGCAGCG
>JAICZD010000248.1 GCA_025933855.1 Modestobacter sp.
AGGTTACTGGGGGCGCGGGCCTCCCCGACAGGTCGGCCGCCTGAGCGCCCGGCCACCGCCGGCCTCACCGAGGCAGAGCGGTCCCCGCTCCGGCGGCATCCGGCGCCGGGACGTCGGGCCGACGGATGTCCGGCTCCAGGTAGATGACCCGGGCGATCGGCACGGCGCGGCGGATGCGAACCTCCGCGGCGTCGATGGCGCGCGCCACGGACGCCGCGGTCTCGTCGGAGCGCACCGCGATCTTCGCCGCGACCAGCAGCTCCTCGGGCCCGAGGTGCTGGGTGCGCATGTGGATCACCGACTCGACGTCCTCGGTGCCCTCCAGCGCGGCGACGATCCGGCGCTGCGCGTCCGGGGTGGCCGACTCGCCGATGAGCAGGCTCTTGGTCTCCACCGCCAGGATCACCGCGATCACCACCAGCAGGGCCCCGATGCACACCGTCCCGAGCCCGTCGAAGATGCCGTTGCCGGTCAGCGTCGACAAGCCCACGCCCAGCAGCGCCAGGACGAGCCCGAGCAGCGCGCCGGTGTCCTCCAGCAGCACCACCGGCAGCTCCGGTGCGCGGGCGTGCCGGATGAAGCTCCAGTAGCTCTCGCCCGGCTGGCGGACGGCGTTGGTCTCCTTCACCGCGGTCCGCAGCGAGAAGCCCTCCAGCACGATGGCCACCATCAGCACCCCGATCGCCCAGACCGGCGAGGTCAGCTCCTCGGGGTGCTGGATCTTGTGCACACCCTCGTAGATGGCGAACAGCCCGCCGACGCTGAACAGCACGATGGCCACGATGAAGCTGTAGATGTAGCGGTCCCGGCCGAAGCCGAACGGGTGCTCCGGCGTGGCCGCCCGCTGCGCGCGCTTGCCGCCGATCAGCAGCAGCACCTGGTTGCCGGAGTCGGCCACCGAGTGGATGGACTCGGCCAGCATCGAGGACGCCCCGGTGACCAGGAACGCCACGAACTTGGCGATGGCGATGCCGATGTTGGCGGCCAGCGCCGCCAGGATCGCCGTGGTTCCGCCATGGCCGCCGCCACCGTGCCCGCCGTCCTCCTGCCCCCCGTCCTCGTGGCCGGCGTGCGCCGGCCCGCCGCTCGCGGGGCCGCCCGTCTCGCGGGCAGGGCTCCGGGCCGTGGAGCCGTGGGCGGAGGACGTCGTCCGGGCGCGCGCTGTGGGTTCGCTCATGGCCGCCTCATCATCCGTGCAGGGAACGTTCGTGGTCCAACGCGAGGGCGAGGTAGACGGCGCTGAAATCGGCGACGGCGAGCTGGCGGGCCAGCTGGCACAGCCGCGGGCGCGGCTCGGGCTCCCCCGGGTCGGCCAGCCCGCTGATGGGGACGTTGTGCGCGGTGGCGGTGTGCAGCACCTCCTGCATCGCCTCCGCCGCCGAGCGCGGCTCGCGCTCCCCCTGCCCGTCGGAGTCGCCGGCGTCACCGTCCCGGATGGTGAGCAGCCGCAGCCGGCGGCCGGCGTCGCCCTCCCGGTCGCGGAAGAAGTCGTCCTCGCCCTCGGCCGGCGCCAGCGGCCCGGCCAGCACGGTGCGGGCCGCGACCCGCTGGTCGGGCAGCCGGAAGCAGGTCACCGGCAGGCCGGCCAGGGTGGCCAGCTGGTCGGCGACCCGCTCGGCGGCGGCACCGGCCAGCGGGCCCTCGGCGGCGATCACCGGCAGCGCGTCCAGCAGTTCCAGGGCGAGCGTCTTCGCCGGGTTGAGGAAGGATTCGCGGGCCGGGCCGCACTCGCCGGCGACCTCGTCCAGCGCCGCGGCGACCAACTCGGTGTCGGCGGTGCCGGCGGGCAGCAGCCCCAGCCGGTCGGCCAGCAGCAGCATCGGGGTGAGCAGCGACCACAGCGTGGTGTGCCGTACCCGGGACGCCGGCAGCGGGACGTAGGGCGCCCGGGAGCTGGCGCAGGCGGCGTGCAGCGGCGCGTCCGCCGCGCCGATGCCGACCACGGCCACGCCGCGGCGGGCCGCCTCGTACGCCGGCGCCACGGCGTAGCGGCCGGCGCCGGTCCGGGTGGCGATGACGGCCACGTCGGCGGCGCCCATCCACACCGGCAGCGCCGGGCCGGGCACGACGTCGACGGTGACCGGGCTGCTGGAGCCCAGAAGCGCCCGCAGCACCGACGCGGCCACCGCACCCTCGCGGCGGGCGACGATGACCAGCCCGCGCGGCCGGCCACCGGAGGTGACCCGGTCCAGCCCGGCCTCCTCGGTCAACCGGGCCGTCTCGCGCACCTGGGCACCGGCGCCGGCCACGGCCGGGAGCAGGCCGCGCGGATCGCGGGCCCGCAGCAGGTCGAGGTCGTCGAGGACCTCCTCGGCCAGTTCCGGTGAGGTCATGGGGCTTCCTCGCCGGCGCCCGTCAGCACCATGCCCCACGGTGCTGCAGCTGTGCGTGCCCTGGCAAGCTCGGTCACGCGGGTCGCTGCCGGGCCTCGTCCAGCAGCAGCACGGGGATGCCGTCGCGGACCGGGAACGCCCGGGAACACGTCGGGCAGACCAGCTCGGACGCGTCCACGTCCACGGTCAGGGGGCTGTGGTGGGTGTCCGGGCAGGCCAGGATGGCCAGCAACGCGGGATCCAGGCCCAGCGTCCCGGCGTCCCCGGTCTGCTCCCCGGCCGCTTGCGCACCGCTCATGACCGCACCAGCTCCAGAACCTCGTCGCGTACCTGCGCCATCCGGGTCTCGTCCGGCGCCTCCACGTTCAGCCGCAGGAGCGGCTCGGTGTTGCTCGCCCGCAGGTTGAACCAGGTGCGGCCGGGCAGCCGCACCGTCAGCCCGTCCAGGTCGTCGAACGTCACGCCGTCCCGGCCGGCGAAGGCGGCGCGGACCGCCGACACCCGGTCGGGTGCGTCCTCGACCGTGGAGTTGACCTCCCCGGACTCGACGTACCGGCTGTACTCGGCGGTGAGCTCGGACAGCGGCCGTTCCTGCTCCCCCAGCGCGGCCAGCACGTGCATGGCGGCCAGCATCCCGGTGTCGGCGCGCCAGAAGTCGCGGAAGTAGTAGTGCGCCGAGTGCTCGCCACCGAACACGGCGTCGGTGCGGGCCATCTCCGCCTTGATGAAGGAGTGCCCGACCCGGGTGCGGACCGGCTCACCGCCGTGCTCGCGGACGATCTCCGGCACGGCCTGGGAGGTGATGAGGTTGTAGATGATCGCCGCGCCCGCGTCCTTGGCCAGTTCCCGGACGGCGACCAGGGCGGTGATGGCGGAGGGGCTGACCGCCGCGCCGCGCTCGTCTACGAGGAAGCAACGGTCCGCGTCGCCGTCGAAGGCGAGCCCGATGTCGGCGCCGTGCTCGAGGACGGCGGCCTGCAGGTCGACGAGGTTGGCCGGGTCGAGCGGGTTGGCCTCGTGGTTGGGGAAGGTGCCGTCGAGCTCGAAGTACATCGGGACGACGCGCAGCGGCAGGCCGGTCAGGACGGCGGGCACCGTGAAGCCACCCATGCCGTTGCCCGCGTCGACCACGACCGTCAGCGGGCGGATCCCGGACAGGTCGACCAGGCGGCGGAGGTAGTCGGCGTACTCGGCGAGGATGTTGCGGCCGGTGGCGGTGCCCACCCGGTCGGGCACCGCGGCGGGAGGACCATCCTGACCGGCGAGGAGCTGCTCGGCCCGCCGGCGGATCTGCACCAGCCCGGACTCCTGGCCGATCGGGGCCGCGCCGGCCCGGCAGAGCTTGATGCCGTTGTACTGGGCCGGGTTGTGGCTGGCGGTGAACATGGCACCGGGTATTGCCAGCGAGCCGGCCGCGAAGTACAGCATGTCGGTGGAGCCGAGGCCGGCCTCCACCACGTCCAGACCGCGGGCCAGCACGCCCTCGGCGAAGGCGCGGGAGAGCGGAACGGAGGAGTCGCGCATGTCGTGGGCGGTGACCACCGCCGTGGCGCCGGACTCGGCGTGCACGAACTCGGCGAAGGCGGCACCGATCGCCCGGGCGACGTCGGCGTCCCACTGGTCGGGGACGATGCCACGCACGTCGTAGGCCTTCATGATCGATGACAGGTCCCGCACGCAGCTGACCCTATCGGCCGCGCCCGCCCCGAGCCCGGCCCTCCCGCAGGGGCCCGACCCGACAGGGGCCCGACCCGAGCTTGCGAGGGCTGGGGGGCAGGAGGGTCCTTCGAGTGTTAAGGCAGGTTGGGCAGCACCCGCAGGTGCCCGCGGCGGGTGCCACTGCCGTCGTCGGCAGGGTCCAGCTCGGGCTCGGGGCGGGCGGCCTCGCGGACGGCGTCGGCCAGCGCCAGCAGGTCGTCACCGGTCGGGCCGGCGTCCTCGGCGTCCACCTCGTGCCGCACGACCTCCCAGCCACGGGGCACGGTGAGCCGTTCGGCGTGGAACTCGCACAGGTCGTAGCTGTGCGGCTCGGAATAGGTCGCCAGCGGACCGACGACGGCCGTCGACTCC
>JAICZD010000262.1 GCA_025933855.1 Modestobacter sp.
ACCCCGGTCGCCTCCTGCACGTTGCGGGCCAGCAGCGACTCCGCGCCCCACCGGGCCAGCCAGTCGGCTCCCCACAGCAGCAGAGCCGTGCCGAGGACGACGCTCAGGCCGAGCGCGACGGTCCCGAGTGCCGGACGCCGCCCGCCCCGACCCTCCGTTCTCGCACCCTGCCCGCCCGGCCCCTGGCCGCCCCGGTCCTGGCCGTCCGGCCGCTCGTCGTGGTCGGTCACCGCCGTCCCTCCCCTGCCGCTGCCACCGCGTCGGGCTCGTCCGCCGGCAGCTCGCGCCCCGGGTTCCGCGCACCGGCCGCTGCCGTGGCGCGGAGCTCCCCCACCGTCACCGGCCCGGTCCGGATCCGCCGGCTCGGCCAGCTCGCCGCCGGTCCGAGCAGGGTCAGCACCGCGGGGGTGAGGACCGGCCGGATCAGGAAGGTGTCGATGAGCAGGCCCGCCGCCATGGTGAACGCGACCTGCCGGAAGGTCTCCAGCGGGATGACCGCCACCATCGCGAACGTGGCCGCGAGGATGAGCCCGGCGGCACTGATCGCTCGGGCGGTGCGGGGCATCGCCAGCGCGATCGCCTTGCTCAGCGGGTGCCGGGCCGCCGCCTCCCAGATCGAGCCGACCGCGAAGACGTTGTAGTCCGAGCCCAGCGCCAGCAGGAGCACCGCGGTGGCGAACGGAACGTAGAAGACCAGGCCCGGATCGCCACGCACGCCCTGGAAGACCAGGACGCTCAGGCCCAGCGCGGCGGCGACCCCGAGGGCGCTGCAGACCAGCAGCGCCACCGGCGCGAACAGGGCCCGCAGATAGACCACCAGGATGAGCAGCTCGACCAGCAGCGCGGCCGTCAGGGTCAGCCGCAGGTTCTCCCGGGTGAGCGCGGTGAGCTCGGCGGCGATGGCCGTCTGCCCGGTCACCGCCACGTCCGCGTCGGGCAGCCCTGCCTGCGCCGCCAGCCCGTCCAGCCGGGTGCTGAGCTGCCGGAGGTCGCTGATCGCCTGGCCGGCCAGCGGGTCGCTGTCCAGGATGACGATGAAGCGCGCGGTGTTGCCGTCGGTGGAGAACACGACGCCGTAGGTGTCCGGCAGCGGGTTCTGCGCCGGACCCAGCACCTCGGCCACGCCCGGCTCGGCGGCGATGGCCGCCTGCAGCCGGCCCAGGGCCTCGCGCTGCTCCGCGATGGCGGGGCCGTCGACGAGGATCTCGGTCGGTGCCACCACGCCGCGGACGCCGGAGTCGGCGAGGACGGCGGCGCCCTGGCGGACCGGGTCGCTGGCGGGGAGTCCGGAGGTGAAGGACAGGCTCAGCCGCATGTGCATCAGCGGCGCGGCGGTGAGCAGGAGCACGCCGACGGTCAGCGCCGTGGCCACCGTGGCTCCGCGCCGGCTCGCCACGATGCGGATCAGTTGCCCGCTGCTCCGCCCGGCTCGTCGTTCTGCCCTGCCAGCTGCCCCTTCTTCCCCGGGTTGTGGCCCGGTTCCCCGCTCATGGGCGGCCCACCGGCGTCCCGTGCCGAACAACCGCTGCCCGAGGATGGCCATCAGCGCCGGGACCAGCGTCAGGGACACCAGCACCCCGATGACGACGGTGAGCGACAGCGCCGGCCCGAACGCCCGGAACAGCTGGAAGTTGGCCGCCAGCAGCGCCGCCGTCCCGCCGGCCACGGTGATCCCGGCGACCGCGATGATCGGCGCGTTGGTCGCCACGGCCCGCCGGGTGGCCTCCAGCCGGGGCAGCCCGCGGTCGAGCTGCTCGCGCAGACCGGAGAAGAACAGCACGCAGTAGTCCGTGATCACCCCGATGAGCAGTGCGGCGATCAACGGCTTCAGCTGGTCGGGCAGCGCGAAGCCCAGGGCCGCGGCGAGCAGCCCCAGGACCCGGATCGCCACCAGGTAACCGAGCCCGGCGGCCAGCAGGACCACGAAGGGAGCCACCAGCGACCGGAAGGTGATCCCGACGACGACGGCGATGAGGACCAGGGTGGCGACCTCGAACTGGTGCAGTCGCGTCTGGAGGTAGTACGCCTGCTGGACCTGGGCCGGGACCAGACCGGTGACGTAGGTCTGGACCGAGCTCTGGTTGTGGAAGTGGGCGGCGTACTCCTGCGCGAGCTGCTTGGTCCGGGCCAGGGACGTGTCACCGGAGACGTAGAGGTAGGTGACCGCGGTCTCCGGGGTCGAGGTCGGGATCGGCACCGCGGCGATGATGTGGCCGCGCCCGGGCGGTACGTCGCCGTCCAGATAGGCCTGGGTGTAGGTCAGCGCCCACAGCACGACGTCGGCGCGGGTGAGAATGCTCAACCCTCCGGGGTCGTGCACCACCACGGACGTCTCGGACAGCACGGGGACCTTGAACGTCTCCAGCGACCGTTGCTGGACGGCCGCCGCCGGGCTGCCCTCCGGCAGCAGGCTGCCGATGCCGGCACCGCCGCCCCCGGCCGTCGGCAGCACCAGGGAGACCAGCACGGTCGCCGCGATCCAGCCGGCGACGATCATCCAGCGGGCCGAGACGACGGCGCGCCGGTAGGTGGCCGCGGCCAGTCCGGCCAGTCCGGCGATGCCGCGGACCATGCCGCGGACCACGGCCGGTGGGCGCACAACGGCCTCCAGCCTCGGCGGTCGTACCTCGGGCAGGGCAGCCGTAGGCTATCGGTGGCGGTATGCGCGCGCCCGGCGATGAGGGGACGACCATGTCGGATGCGGAGTCGGCGGACGCCGGGGCCACGAGAGCCGGGGAGGCCCAAGCCGGACCGACGGACGCCGGGCCCAGGTCGCCGGCCCCGGACAACCGGTCCCGGCGCGCGGCGCGCTGGTGGCTGGCGGCGGCCACCTTCGTCGTCGGCCTGTTCGCCGGTGGGATCCTCGTCGGCCTGCTCAGCGAGGGATCCTCCGCGCTGCCGGCAGCGGGCACCGGCGCCGCACCGACTCCGGCAGGACCCACCGGCTCGGCCTCCGCGCAGTCGGGCTCCGCGGCCGCCGGTGCCACCGCGGAACTGGTGGTCAACGACGCGTGCCTGCGGGCGCTGAACGCTGCCCAGGACATCTATGCCTCGGTCAACGACCTCGGTGAGGCGGCGAGCCAGCTCAACGCCGCCCGACTGGACGAGGCGATCCGGCAACTGCAGCCGCTGCAGGGGCGGCTGCGGGCGAACCTCGAAGACTGCACCGTGATGACCCGGCTGCCGGACGGTTCGATGATCGACTCGGGCCCGTCGCTGTCCTCGACGGCCGCACCGACGGGCTGACCGGTCCCCCAACTCCCGCCCGACCGGCCCGGACGATGTTCGAGTCATCCCCGTTCGTCCCGGTGATGCTGGGCTGCTCCGGACTGGGCACCGGGTACCTCATCTGAGGCCGCAGGAGCTGGTCGACTTCCCGTCCCGCAACCCGTCGGTGAACCGCTCGCTCGGTGTCTGGGGGATCTTCCCGCCCGGGCTGTGCCAGGTCGTCACCGGCGTCCTGCTGTTCGTCGGGATGACGTGGCTCCAGGTCTTCAGCGATCCGGCGCTCCACATGGCTGCCCTGGCGTTCTCCGCCTACGGCATCCACTGGTTCGCCCTGGGTTGGAACCGCTACCCGGGCAACGACCCGCGGCCGAACGCCGGCATGTCGGTGGCGTTCACCGTGATCTCCGTGCTGGGTGCCTTCGTGTTCTTCGACGCCGGGGTGTGGGCGGTCGGCGTGCTGTTCGTCGGGCTCACGTGCCTCTACGTCGTCGACTTCTTCGTGAGCGTGAGTATGGCAGCCGCCGAACGCGCGCTGGGGCTGGCACACGTGCTGACCGGTCTCTGGCTGATGTACCTCATGGTCGGGACGACGCTGAACATCGCCAGCGGCTTCCACCTCCCGGCGAGTCGTCCCGGGCGCTGCCGTGCTCGCGCCGGTCGGAGATTTTCGCCGCGCTCGCCCTCTGGCCTGCGGAAACTGTCGTACCCCCGGCATAGGTTGATCCCGTGTTGGAGGCCGGTGGGTTCGGGGTGGCGGTGACGGTGGCGCCGGCCGCGGCACCGCCCGCCGGCCCGGCCGGTGGGCTGCTGGGCGAGCCGCTGCCGGCGGGGGTGTCCCGGCGGGCGTCGCGGTTGACCGATCTGCTGGATCCGGCCGGGTTCGACGACGCCGGGCTGGC
>JAICZD010000061.1 GCA_025933855.1 Modestobacter sp.
ACCCGGGAGCACGCATGGACGAGATCAGGGACGCCATCCTCGCCGACGAACTCGACGCCCTGGCCGGCCTGCCGGTGCCGGAGTCCTACCGGGCGGTGCTGGTGCGCAAGGACGAGCAGGACATGTTCGCGGGCCTGCCGACCCGGGAGAAGGACCCCCGGAAGGCACTGCACGTGGAGCAGGTGCCGACCCCGGAGCTCGGCCCCGGTGAGGCCATCGTGGCCGTGATGGCCTCGTCGGTGAACTACAACACCGTCTGGACGTCGATCTTCGAGCCGGTGTCCACGTTCGGCTTCCTCGCCCGCTACGGCCGGCTCAACGCGCTGACCCGCAAGCACGACCTGCCCTACCACGTGGTCGGCTCGGACCTGGCCGGCGTGGTCCTGCGGGTGGGGCCGGGGGTGAACCGGTGGAAGCCCGGCGACGAGGTGGTCGCGCACTGCCTGTCGGTGGAGCTGGAGGACCCGGCCGGTCACGACGACACCATGCTGGACCCGCAGCAGCGGATCTGGGGGTTCGAGACGAACTTCGGCGGGCTGGCCGAGCTCTCGCTGGTCAAGAGCAACCAGCTGATGCCCAAGCCCGCGCACCTGACCTGGGAGGAGGCGGCCTGCCCGGGGCTGGTCAACTCCACCGCCTACCGGCAGCTGGTCAGCCGCAACGGCGCGGACATGAAGCAGGGCGACGTGGTGCTGATCTGGGGTGCCTCGGGGGGCCTGGGCTCCTACGCCACCCAGATGGCGCTCAACGGCGGCGCCACCCCGGTCTGCGTGGTCTCCAGCCCGGAGAAGGCCGACATCGTCCACCGGATGGGTGCGGAGCTGGTCATCGACCGCTCGGCGGAGGGCTACCGGTTCTGGAAGGACGAGCAGACCCAGGACCCCAAGGAGTGGCAGCGGCTGGGCGCCAAGATCCGGGAGCTGACCGGCGGGGACGACGCCGACATCGTCTTCGAGCACCCCGGCCGGGAGACCTTCGGCGCCAGCGTCTACGTCGCCCGGCGCGGCGGCACCATCGTCACCTGCGCCTCCACCAGCGGCTTCCTGCACCAGTACGACAACCGCTACCTGTGGATGAACCTCAAGCGGATCATCGGGTCGCACTTCGCCAACTACCGCGAGGCCTGGGCGGCCAACCGGCTGATCGACCGCGGGCTGATCCATCCGACGCTGTCCAAGACCTACCCGATGGACGACGTCGGCCAGGCCGCCTGCGACGTGCACCGCAACCTGCACCAGGGCAAGGTCGGCGTGCTCACCCTCGCGCCGGAGGAGGGCCTGGGTGTGAAGGACGGCGCGAAGCGGGAGCAGCACCTGACCGCGATCAACCGCTTCCGCAACGTCTAGCGGGGTCGCTGGCAGTTCGCTGGCAGCCGCGGTCCCACGCTGACCGGGGCACGGCCTCTCTGCGAGGATGAGGCGCATGAGCGACCCTCGCCACGATCTGCTCTCCTATCCCGAGGGCGGCCACACCTTCGACGTCGTGCGCAAGGGCTACGACCGCGAACAGGTCGCCGAGACGTTGGAGACCCTGGACGCCGACCTGCGGGTGGCGCTGGCCGACCGGGACGCCGCCGTCGCCCGGGCCACCGACATGGCCGCCCAGCTGTCGCAGCTGTACGCCGAGGTCGAGGCGCTGCGGCGCCGGGCGGCCACGGCGAGCGCGCCGACGTTCGAGAGCATGGGCGAGCGCATCTCGAACATGCTCCGGCTGGCCGAGGAGGAGGCCGGGGAGATCCGCCGCGCGGCCGAGGAGCAGGCGACCCAGCTGCGTCAGGCGGCGGCCGCCGAGGCGGAGGCACTGCGCGAGCGGGTCGCCGGGGAGGAGCGGGCTCTCGGCGAGCGGGCAGCCGCCAGCCGGGCCGAGGCCGAGCGGGTGGTCGCCGAGGCGCGCCAGCACGCCGAGCAGATCGCGGCCAAGGCCCAGGCCCGCGCCGACGAGCTGGTGCAGAAGGCCCAGGAGCGCGTCGCCCGGCTCGACGCCGACTCGCAGGCCCGCCGGGCCAAGGTCGAGGAGGACTTCGAGCTCGCCCAGCGGGCGCGCCGGACGGAGGCCGCGCGGGTGGAGCACGAGCGCGAGCGGGCCTCGGTCGCGGCGGCGCAGCAGCGGGTCGCCGGTGCCGACGAGCACGCCCGGCGCACCATCGCCGACGCGGAGGCCGCGGCCGCGGGCATCAAGGCCGCCCGCGACGACCTGACCCGGCGGCTGGCCGAGGTCCGCCAACTGCTGGCCGGGCTGCCGGACCTCTCCGACCGGTCGACCCCCCCGGCCGAGGGTGCGGCCCCGCAGGCGGCTCAACAGCCGGTTGCCCAGCAGGGGGCCGCTCAGCAGGGGGGCGCGGCCCAGCCAGCCGGGCAGCCCACCGGGTCCCAGCCGTCCCCGTCCCAGCCGTCCCCGTCGAAGGGCGGCGCGGCACCGCAGGGCCCGGCCACGGCCGACCGCGCGCAGGTGGTGCCGCAGCCGTCGGCCCCCGTCCAGCAGCCGGCCCCCGCGCCCGCCCAGCCGGCGGCGAGCACCGGAGCGACCGCGGCGGGCCCGACCCAGCCGGCCCCCGCACAGCCCGCTGCTGCGCAGCCTGCGTCCGCACAGCAGGGACCGGCCCCGGCTGCCCGGCAGATGCCGGCGCCACCCCGACCCGAGGGACCGGCGCAGCAGCAGGACCGGCCCAACCCGCCGTCCCGGCCGCAGCAGGCTGCCCGGCCGACCCCGCCGGTACCCACCGGCGGTCCGCCGACCGCCACCATTCCGGCGGTGAACCCGCAGCAGGCGACGAGCGGCCGGCCGACGACCAAGGAGCAGCCCGCCGTGCCCGCCGGCCAGCAGGATCGGCCCGGCGGGCGCTGACCGCCGCCCGCCCCCTCCTCGCCGGATCACCCGGAGCCGGCGGGAACGGGGCGACACCCGTGACCCACCGCCGCGGCCGACTGCGCGGGCCGGCGAGGATTCCGGCCGCGGCCATCCGGAGGATCTCCATGGCGGCGCCCATCCGCGCCCTCCTGGTCACCCTGCTGTGCGCCGGGTGGTCCGTCGTCGGGCTGTCGGCCGCTGCCGCGGCCGCACCGGTCGAGGCCCCGGGCACCGGCTTGCTGCGGGTGGCGCACCTGTCCCCCGACACGCCGTCCGTGGACGTCTCGGTGCAGTCGGTGTCCTCACCCGGTGCCGTGATCAGCCTGCCCGGCGTGGGCTACGGCACGGTCTCGGCCTACCGGGGGGTTCCCGCGGGGACGTACGCGGTGAGCATCCGCGGCACCCGCACCGACCCGGCCGCCCCGCCTGCGCTGTCGACGACCGTCGAGGTCGCGGCGGGGACGGCCCGGACCGTGGCGGCGGTCGGCCAGTTCGCCGACCTGCGGCTCACCGTGCTCGACGAGGACCTCGTGCCACCGCCGCCCGGCCAGGCCCGGGTCCGGGTGGTCGCGGCCGCCGCGTCGGTCGACGCGATGGACGTCTCGCTGGGCGGTACACCGGTCGTCACCGGGCTCGGGTTCGCCCGGACCAGTGAGGTCGTCGACGTCCCGGCGGGGCAGGTCGACCTGCGGATCACGCCCGCCGGGGGCGCGCCCACCGGCCTCCCGGTCGAGGTCCGGGCGGGGTCGGTCTACACGGTGCTGGTGCTGGACCGCAGCGGCGGCGGGACCACGGTGCAGATGGTGCTGGACGCGGCCGCCCCGGGCGTCGTCCCCGTCGGCGGGGTCGAGACCGGCGCCGGCGGCACGGCGGCCGGCCGCGGTGTCCCCCCGCTTCCGCTCGTGCTGGCCGGTACGGCGGCGGCCCTGCTGCTGACCGATGTCCCTCGACGGGCCCGACGGGTCCGCCCGCACCGGGATCCCGTCGGTTGATCCGGCGCACCGGGGGCCGCGGCGGTCCCCGCTGGGCCCGGGTCCTGCACCGGGTGCGCCTGGGCCTGGCCGCCGTGGCGGCCTGCGGCGGTGCGGTGGCCCTGCTGGCCGGGCCCGCCGAGCAGTCGGCCCCGCCCGCGCCGGCCGCCGTGGTGCCGGCGCCGGCCGTTCCCGGCTGGACGGTGACCGGCTCGCCCGCGACGCAGCCGGTGGCGGCGGTGCGGGTGCGGATACCGGCGATCGGGGTGGACAGCGACCTGGCCACCCTCGGGGTCGACGCTGCCGGTGCGCTGGTTCCGCCGGCGGATTTCGGGCGGGCCGGCTGGTTCGGCGCCGGTCCGGTGCCCGGGGACGTCGGACCGGCCGTGCTGGCCGGCCACGTCGACTCCCGCAGCGGGCCGGCGATCTTCTACCGGCTGGCGGAGCTCACCGCGGGGGACGCCGTCGAGGTCCTCCGCAGCGACGGCCGCACGGTGCGGTTCGGGGTGACCCGGGTCGCCCGGTACCCGAAGGACGGCTTTCCCACCGCCGAGGTCTACGGCGCCACGGCGGCCCCCGAGCTGCGGCTGATCACCTGCGGCGGCACCTTCGACCGCGCCCGGCGCAGCTACCGCGACAACGTCGTCGTCTTCGCCAACGCAACATGAAGAAGGACTCCGTCCTCCACCCCGTCCTCCTCAGCCCTCGCAAGCTCGGGCCGAGCCTCGGGACGGGGCCGTCAGCGGCGGCGGTCGCGGGCACGCCAGCAGGGGGTGTGCCAGTGCCGGCGCCGATCGGCTGCCGAGTCGGTGTCCCACGGATCGAGGTCGGAGTCGCGCGCGTAGGCCGGCCAGGTCACGACGTGCGGCGTGCGCGGCGGGATCTCCTGGTCGCAGCCCGGGCAGCGGTAGGTCTTGTCGCTGCCGGCCCCGGTGAGCGGGCGCACCACCCAGTCCCCGTCCGCGGCCTCCTCGACCGGCTGCCGCCCGGACCACGTCGCGTTGGCCGCTCGGGCCCGGCCGGTTCCGCGACGTGGGGTGCCTCGGCGGGGCACGGGGTCAGCGGGAGGTGTGGTCGCGGAACCCGCGTCCGGCCTTGCGGCCCAGGTAGCCGGCGGTGACCAGGTGCTCCAGCAGCGGAGCCGGGGCGTACCCGGGCTCGCGGTACTCGGCGTACAGCTCCCGCTCGATGGCCAGGGCCACGTCCAGCCCCACGACGTCGAGCAGCTCGTAGGGGCCCATCGGATAGCCGCAGCCGACCTTCATCGCCGCGTCGATGTCGTCGGCGGTGGCGTAGTTCGCCTCGAGCATCTTCACCGCGTCGTTGAGGTACGGGAACAGCAGCGCGTTCACGACGAACCCGGCCCGGTCGGTGCAGGAGACCGCGTGCTTGCCGAGCTCGGCGCAGACAGCGCGCGCGGTGGCCGCGACGTCCGGCGCGGTGGCGATCGTGGACACGACCTCGACCAGCTTCATCACCGGTGCGGGGTTGAAGAAGTGCAGCCCGAGAACGTCGCCGGGCCGCTCGCTGGCCTTCGCGCACTCGATGACCGGCAGGCTGGAGGTGGTGGTCGCCAGCACGGCGCCGGGCTTGGCGATCTCGCCGAGCGCGGCGAACAGCGCCTGCTTGACGCCCAGCTGCTCGACGACGGCCTCGATGACCAGGTCGGCGCCGGCGAGGTCGTCCAGCTCGTTCGTCCCGGTGACCCGGGCCAGCACGGCATCCCGCTCGGCCTGCTCCAGCCGGCCGCGGACGACCTGCTTGTCCAGCGACCGGGTCAGCGACGTCCGCACGGACTCGACCTTGTCCACGGTGCGGGCGACGAAGGTCACCGGGAAGCCCGCCTTGGCGGCCACCTCGACGATGCCGGTGGCCATCGTCCCGGAACCGACCACCCCGATGCTGCGGACCGGGCGGGCGCCGTCGGTGACGCTGCCGGACTCGGGGGTCAGCGCGTCGGGCACGACCTCGGCGGAGTCGCGGCCGGCGTAGGTGTAGAAGCCGCGGCCGGACTTCCGGCCGAGGAGGCCGGCGGTCATCATCTGCTTGATGATCGGGCTGGGCGCGTGCAGCCGGTTGCGCGACTGCTGGTACATCGTCACCAGGATCTCGTAGGCGGTGTCGATGCCGATCAGGTCCATCAGGGCCAGCGGGCCCATCGGCAGGCCGCAGCCGAGCCGCATCGCCGCGTCGAGGTCCTCCCGGCTGGCGTAGTGGTTCTCGAACATGGCCACGGCGTGGTTGAGGTAGCCGAACAGCAGCGCGTTGGCGATGAAGCCGGCCCTGTCGCCGATGGTGACGTCGACCTTGCCCAGCCGGGCGGCCAGCGCCTCGACGTCCTCGACGACCGACGGCTCGGTGACGACCGTGCGGACGACCTCGACCAGCTTCATCACCGGCGCCGGGTTGAAGAAGTGCATCCCGATGACCTTGCCGGGGCGCCCGGTGGTGACCGACAGCTCGGTCACCGACAGGCTCGAGGTGTTCGTGGCCAGGATCGTGTCCGGCGGGCAGACCTTGTCCAGCGCGGCGAAGACCTCGGCCTTGAGCTCCATCCGCTCCGGGATCGCCTCGACGACCAGCTCGGCGGAGGCCAGCTCCTCCAGGCTCGTGGCGAACCGGATCCGCTCGAGGATGGCGTCGCGCTCGGCGGGGTCGAGCTTGCCGCGGGACACCGCCTTGCCGGTGGACTGCTCGACGTGCTCCCGGCCGCGGGACACCATGGCGTCGCTGATGTCGACGGCGGTGACCTGCAGACCCGCCCGGGCGAGCACCTCGGCGATGCCGGCACCCATGGTGCCCAGCCCGACGACGCCGACCTCGCTCAGCTCTCTGGCCACGCTGCCATCCTCCCTGCCGTCCGGTGATCGCAGGCAGTGTCCCATCCCGCGCGGACGCGTCACGCCGCCGGGCTACCCGCCAGTAGCGCAGCGGCCCGCCGCTGAGCCCTGCGAGCGGTGGGGGTCCTTCCTAGAACAACCGGGCGGAGGGGTCGTCGGTGCCCTTGAGGACGGCGTAGTCGACCGTCACGCAGTCGATCCCCCGGTCACCGGCCAGCACCCGGGCCTGCGGCTTGATCTCCTGGGCGGCGAACACGCCCTTGACCGGGGCCAGCAGCGGATCGCGGTTGAGCAGCTCCAGGTAGCGGGTGAGCTGCTCCACCCCGTCGATCTCGCCGCGCCGCTTGACCTCCACGGCCACCGTCGTCCCCGAGGCGTCCCGGCAGAGCAGGTCCACCGGGCCGATCGCCGTCGGGTACTCCCGGCGCACCAGCGACCAGCCGGGCCCGAAGGTCTCCACGTGCAGCGCCAGCAGCCGCTGCAGCTCGGCCTCGACGCCGTCCTTCTGCAGGCCGGGGTCGACGCCCAGGTCGTGCCGGTGGTCGTGCAGCACCGACTCGATGGTGATGACCAGCTGCTCACCGGCCCGGTTGGTCACCGTCCAGGTGCCCGACCCGTCGGTGACGTCCTCCCGCAGGGTGCACGGCGGGGTCATCCAGTTCAGCGGCTTGTAGGCGCGGTCGTCGGCGTGCACCGACACCGAGCCGTCGGCCTTGACCAGCAGCAGCCGGGTGGCCGGCGGAAGGTGGGCGGTGAGCCGCCCGATGTAGTCCACCGAGCAGCGGGCGATGACCAGACGCACGGACGCCGACGGTACCGGTGCGTACACGCAGCCGGCCCGGCCCCTCCTCGGTGGGGCCGGGCCGGCGCGGGGAACGACGCGGGTCAGACGGTCGCGGGCTCCCGGCGGAGCAGGTCGGTGTCGACGCCGCCCGCCTCCTCGACCGGGGCCAGCGGGTCGATCGTCGAGGTGGACCGGTACCGGTCGAGGTCCAGGATGCCCTCGCGCTTGGCCACGATCGTCGGCACGAGCGCCTGCCCGGCGACGTTGGTGGCGGTTCGCCCCATGTCCAGGATCGGGTCGATGGCCAGCAGCAGCCCGACGCCGGCCAGCGGCAGACCCAGGGTGGACAGCGTCAGGGTCAGCATGACCACGGCGCCGGTGACCCCGGCGGTGGCGGCCGAACCGACCACCGAGACCAGCGCGATCAGCAGGTAGTCGGTGATGGACAGCTGGACGTGGAAGAACTGCGCCACGAAGATCGCGGCCAGCGCCGGGTAGACCGCCGCGCAGCCGTCCATCTTCGTCGTCGCGCCCAGCGGCACGGCGAACGAGGCGTAGGACCGGGGCACGCCGAGGTTCTGCTCGGTGACCCGCTCGGTCACCGGCAGGGTGCCGATCGAGGAGCGGGACACGAAGGCCAGCTGGATGGCCGGCCAGGCACCGGCGAAGAACCGCCGCGGCGAGAGACCGTGCAGCCGCAGCAGCACCGGGTAGACGACGAACAGCACGAGCGCGAGACCGGCGTAGACGGCGCCGGCGAACACGCCGAGCGAGCCCAGCGACCCCCAGCCGTAGCTGGCGACGGCGTTGCCGATCAGGCCCAGGGTGCCGATCGGAGCCAGCAGGATGACCCACCAGAGGATCTTCTGCACGATCGCCAGGACCGAGCGGGTGAAGTTCAGGAACGGCTCGGCCGCGGTGCCGACCTTGAGCGCGGCGATCCCGATCGCGGCGGCGATGACGATCAGCTGCAGGACGTTGAACGACGCGCCGTCGGCGGAGGTCTCCAGGCCGAGGAAGTTGGCCGGGACCAGGCCGAGCATGAAGTCCCACCAGGAACCGGTGGTCTCCGGCGCGGTGGCGGCGGCGGCGTCCACCGAGCTGTTGCTGCCGGGCTGGGTCAGCAGGCCCAGGCCGATGCCGATGGCCACGGCGATCAGCGCGGTGATGCCGAACCACAGCAGCGTCTGCCCGGCCAGCCGGGCGGCGTTGGACACCTGCTTGAGGTTGGCGATGCTGACGATGATCGCGGTGACGATCAGCGGGACGACGATGACCTTCAGCAGCGCCACGAAGGTGCTGCCGATGGTGTGCAGGGTGCTGGTCAGCCAGTTCGGGCTGCCGTCGGCGACGGGACCCATCTGACGGGCGACCAGTCCGAGGCCGATGCCCAGCACGAGGGCGATGAGCACCTGCGCCGAGAACGGGGTGCGGCGGAGTCGAGCGAGCACGAGAGGGGGTGCCTTCCAGGCGGAGGGTGGTGGGGGCGGCGGCGGAACGCGCTCAGCGGGCAGCGGTCGCGCGGCCGAGATCGACGTCCAGGCGTCGCGTCAGGCCCCACACGTTGTGCACGTCGATACCAATGCACCGCGGCGCCCCGGGCATCCCGCTGTGGCCGGGATCATGCCGGCGGGAACGTCCAGCGGGTCGGGCTGCCGGGGAAGTCCGCCCCGGTGAGCGCGATGACCCGCGCCGGCCGGACCGCGAACGTGCCGTTGACCTGCGGGTCGAGGAACTCCACGGTGACCGCCGAGTCGTACTTCCGGTTCACCGCCGCGGCGAACCCGGCGATCCGTTCGGGCTCGGTCACCTGCTCCGCGGTCCCCTGGAGGACAACCGGGTCGCGCGCGTCGTCCGTGGTCATGGTGCAGCGGGGGTCGGCCGCCAGGTTGCGCGCCTTCCGCGACCGCATCCCGCTGGAGAACCACAACCGGCCCTGGTCCCACACGGCCCAGACGGGCATGACGTGCGGTCGACCGTCCGGTGCCACGGTCGCGCACCAGTAGTCGTGAGAGACGGTGAGCCGACGTTCGGCCTCGGACCAGGGCATCAGCCCGCTGCCCTGATCGGCGGCGAGGATGCCGTACCCCGGCATGACCGGGCGGTCCGCGACGGGCTCGGTCACGCTAGTCGGTCCAGACCGGCTTCCGCTTCTCCAGGAACGACGCCATGCCCTCGCGTGCGCCGGGCAGCTGGCTGGCCGCGGCCATCACCTCGACCGCCTGGATGTAGGCGTCCCGCTCCGGCCGGTCGAGCTGGGCGTACAGGGTCTGCTTGCCCCACGCCTTGCTGGCGCGCGAGCCGCGCGTCGCCCGGCCCAGCAGCTCCTCGACCGCGGCGTCGAGCTCGGCGTCGGGCACCACCCGGTTCACCAGGCCCCACTCCAGCGCCGTCCGGGCGTCGATCACGTCGCCGGTCAGCGCGAGCTCCATCGCGCGTTTGCGGCCGACGTTGCGGGCGATCGCCACCATCGGCGTGTGGCAGAACCAGCCGCCCTTGCCGCCGGGGGCGGCGAACCCGGCGGACTCGGCCGCCACCGCCAGGTCGCAGGAGGCGACCAGCTGACAGCCGGCGGCGGTGGCCAGCGCGTGCACCCGGGCGATCACCACCTGCGGAACCGACTGCAGGGTCTGCATCAGCTCGGTGCACAGCGCCAGCAGGCTGCGCACCTCCGGCAGCGACCGGCCGGCCACGTCGGCGAAGTCGTGCCCGGCGCTGAACACCGGCCCCTCACCGCCGAGCACGATGCCGGTCGCGTCGCTCTCCCCGGCCTCGGTGACCGCCGCCAGCAGCTGGGTCAGGTGCTCGCGGGAGAGGGCGTTGCGCTTGGGCCCGCGGGTCATGGTGATGCGGATCGTGTCGCTGTCGCGGGTGACCCGGGGCGCGCCGCCGCGGTCGGAGTTGCCGTCCATGCAGGGACTCCACCACGCCACCGCGTCCCGGGCAACGGTGCACCGCACCATCCACCGCGAGGGTGCTCAGTGGGCGTACTCGGCGGGGCGCACCAGCATGACCAGCGCCATCGCCGGCAGCATCAGCAGGTGTCCCCAGGCCATCAGGGCATCCGCCCCCAGGGTCCCGGCCCAGTAGGGCACCAGCAGGACGGCGAACGGCAGGTACATGGCGGCGGACATCTCGGCGATCCCCCGCCACGAGTGGCCGCGGAAGCGCATCCAGGCGCCCATGCCGATCGACATGTTGGTGGCCATCACCAGGACCCCGACGTCCGCGCGGGCGGTCAGCGCCGGCCACACCAGGTGCTCCAGCGGGCCCAGGGTGACCATCCCGGCCAGCATCGCCAGGACCATCTCGAGGTAGTGCCGGAGGAAGTGCCGCAGCCGCGGGCCACCGGTGGAGGCTTCCGCGTGCGGATCGGACGGGGCGGTGAGCTGCGTGGTCATGGCGCAGATCCTGGGCGGCCGCGGCGCCGCCGCCAGGTGCCGGAGGTCATGACCGCAGGTCACCTTCCCGGCATGACCCCCACCGTCACACCAGGCCGAGCGCCCGGGCGCGGAGCGCCGCCTGGGTGCGGTCCCGGGCGCCGAGCTTGGCCAGCACGTTGGTGACGTGGTTCTTCACCGTGCCCTCGGCCAGGAACAGCACGGCCGAGATCTCGCGGTTGCTGCGTCCCTCGGCCAGCAGCCGCAGGACGTCCAGCTCGCGGTCGGAGAGCGGAACGACGAGGGGCTGGGGACGGCGCGGCAGCTCGTCGGGCAGCTGCGCGACGCGGGCCACCACCCGGGCGGCGACCGACGGCTGCAGGACCGATTCCCCCCGGGCGGCGGCGAGCAGCCCCTCGACCAGGCGGTCGGCGGAGACGTCCTTCAGCAGATAGCCGACCGCGCCCGCGCGCAGTGCCGCGAAGACGTCCTCGTCGTCGTCGAACGTGGTCAGCGCCAGCACCCGGACCCCCGGCTGCTCCACCCGCAGCCGGCGGGTGGCCGCGATGCCGTCGAGCACCGGCATGTGCAGGTCCATCAGGACGACGTCGGGCCGCAGCTCGGCGGCCTGCCGGAGGGCGGCAGCACCGTCCCCGGCCTCCCCGACCACCTCGATCTCCGGCCGCACCTGCAGCAGCGTCGACAGCGCCTCCCGGAACAGCGCCTGGTCGTCGACCAGCAGCACCCGCACCGGGGTGGCCGGCGCGCTCATCCGGGCACCGCCACCCGCACCGTCGTCCCCCGCCCTGGGTGCGACACCAGGTCGACCGACCCGCCCAGCCGGTCGGCGCGCTCGCGCAGCCCGAGCAGCCCGAAACCGGCCCCCTCCGGCGTCCCGGCCATCCCGCGGCCGTCGTCGCAGACCTCCACCTGCACGGTGCCGTCGTCCCGGTAGCGCAGCAGCAGGCGGGCGTGGCCGGCGGCCGCGTGCTTGCGCACGTTGGTCAGCCCCTCCTGCGCAGCACGGAACAGCGTCTCCTCGGTGTCCGGCGGCAGCGCCCGGACGGTGCCGTCGACCTCCAGCTCGGTGGGCACGCCTGCGGCCGTGGTCTCGGCGACGAGGGCGTGCAGCGCGTCCGCGAGCGGCGGCGCGGTCCGCGGCCCGCGCAGCGCGGCGACCGACCGGCGTACCTCGGCCAGCGCCTCGGTGGACTGCTCCTGCGCGCGGGCCAGCACGGCATCGGCCCGGGCCGGATCCGACGGGAGGACCGCCCGAGCGGCCTGCACCTGCATCTGGACGACGGTGAGGTGGTGGCCCAGGCCGTCGTGGATGTCGCGGGCGACCCGGTTGCGCTCCTGCGTGGTGGCCAGCTCCTCGGCCTGCGCGGCGTACCCGCGCAGCTTGGCGTTGGCGTCGGCGAGTTCGATGCGGGCGCGCTGCTCACGACGCAGCAGCTCGGTCACGACGGCGGTGAACGCGGCGGCGGCGAGCGTGCCGAGCCCGTTGCGCAGCCCGTCACCCCAGCTCATGCCGATGTGGAACAGCGGTACGACCGCCGCGACGAGCGCTGCGGCCGGCAGCGGCAGGAGCAGCACGCTCTGGCTGACCAGCACCATGAGGAGCAGGGTGGCGCCGACCCCGGCCCCGGCGACCCCGAAGAGCAGGTAGCCCAGCACCAGCTGCACGACCACGTACGCCGCCGCCGGACCCCGGCGACGGGACGGCGGTCGCCGGTCGATCCAGCCGTAGGCACCGGTGGCCAGCGCGCTGAACACGGCGGCCAGCGCGATGGCCACGCCGGGGCGGTCCATCGCCGTCGCCTCGGCCAGCAGGGTGAGGAACGCCCCGCAGGTCAGCACCAGCAGCGCCCGGGTCACCGGTCCACTGTGCTGGGCCGCCGAGCGGTCGGTCAACGGCCGGAGCGCCGCGGGACGGCTGTGCCGCGGTGGGCAGCGCTGCGGCCCGCCCGGCCGGCAGGCACGCTCGGCACCGTGGCCTCCCCCGAACCGCTCACCCCCACCGCACCCCGCGCGCTGCGGCGCACGGTGTTCACCCAGGGCTGGCGGGACGTCACCTTCCTGCACTGGGCGGTCGACCCGGCCCGGGTCGCGCCGCTGCTGCCGCCCGGCACGGTCCCCGACCTGCACGAGGGCCGCGCCTACGCCGGGCTCATCCCGTTCCGGATGCGGCGGATCGGGCTGCTCGGCACGCCCGGCCTGCCCTGGCTCGGCTCCTTTGCCGAGACCAACGTCCGGTTGTACTCCGTGGACGCGCGCGGTCGGCGCGGCGTCGTGTTCCGGTCCCTGGAGGCCGACCGGTTGCTGCCGGTGCTGGCCGCCCGCTGGGTCGCCCGGCTGCCCTACGTCTGGGCCCGGATGGACGTCGTCCGGTCCGGGGACACGCTCAGCTACCGCTCCCGCCGCCGCTGGCCGAGCCCGGCGGGGGTCGGTCAGGCTCCCTGCAGCCGGATCGGCGTGCGGGTGGGCGAGCGGCTGGCCGATCCCGACCCGCTGGCCCGGTTCCTCACCGCCCGCTGGGGCCTGCACCGGCCCGGGTCCCGCGGCCCGGTGTACTGGCCCAACGAGCACCCCGAGTGGCCGCTGCACCGCGCCGAGCTGCTGGACCTGGCGGAATCGCAGCTGGCCGCGGCGGGTCTGCCAGGGGTCACCGGCGCGCCGGACAGCGTCCTGTTCTCCCCCGGCGTCGACGTCCGGTTCGGCCCCTTCGAGCGCTGAGTGGAGTTCCCCGGTGACGGTTTCCGTCACCGGGGGACTCCACTCAGGCGGGGACGGGGGCGTCGAGTCCGTTGGCGGCCCGGACGACGTCGACCAGCTCACCCATGATGTCGGTGATCGCGAAGTCCTTGGGGGTGAACACCCGGGCCACGCCCT
>JAICZD010000138.1 GCA_025933855.1 Modestobacter sp.
CCGAAGCGCCACCCGGATCAACCCGACCCCCCTCGGGAGGGGGAGGCGCGGGTCCGGGGACCTGGCCGGGCCCCCGGGGGCGACCCGGTCAGGTCACGGACGGCGGCGGGCGCGCAGGACGGCGTCGGAGATCGTCACCTCCCGGCCCTCCGGGTCGGTTCCGGTCCGCGGCCGGGTCTCGACCACGACCAGCTCCCACCGCGCCGGATCGAGCTCGGCCGCGACCTCCTCGGCGGTCCAGAACATCTCCGGGATGTCCGGCCGGTGCATCGACGTGTGCAGGTCGTCGGCGTGGTGGCCGACGATGAGCAGCGTTCCGCCCGGAGCCACCGCGGCGGCCAGCGCGGCGAACAGCGCCCGGCGCGGTTCGGGCGGCAGGTGGAAGTAGTGCGCCGAGACGAGGTCGAACGCCTCCGCGGGGGGCCGCCATCCGGTCAGGTCGGCCTGCAGCCACCCGGTCCGGCCGGCCACCTCCGGCCCCTGCGCCGCGGCGTGCTCGGCGGCGCGCTGCAGCGCGGTCGCCGAGAAGTCGACGCCGGTGACCCGCCAGCCCCGGCCGGCCAGCCACAGCACGTCCGCGCCCTCGCCGCAGCCGATGTCCAGGGCGCTGCCGGCCGGCAGGTCCGCCGCCTCGGCGACCAGCGCCGCATTGGGCCGCCCGCTCCAGACGGCGGCCGCGGCGCGGTAGCGCTCCTCCCAGGCGTCCTGGCCGAAGTCGCTCATCGCGTGGCTCATGCCGCACGCTCCGCACGGACGGCGGCCACCGCGGCGCGGGTGTCCTCGACGATCAGGTCGTGGTTGAGGGCCCCCGCGGCGGTCAGCCCCGCGGCTGCCGCGCTGAGCACCTGGGCGTTCAGCGCGGTCACGTTGCCGGCCACCCACACCCCGGGGACGGCGGTCGCGCCGGTCGGGTCCGCCGGCACGAAGGTGCCGAGAACCGCGCCGTCCACCTCCAGCGGAACGGTCCCGAGCCCGAGGGAGGTGAGCACGTCGGAGCGGGCGGTGAACCGGGGGGCGACCGCCAGCGCCGACCGGGGGACGACCGTGCCGTCGGCCAGCCGCAGGCCGGACAGCCGGCCGCCGGTGCTCGCCACGGCGGTCACCTCGCCCCGGACGACGGCGATGCCGCGCGCGGCCAGCTGCTCCAGCTCGTCGGCGGAGGGTTCCGGCGCGGTGTGCAGGAAGAGGGTGACGTCGTCGCTCCACTGCCGCCAGAGGAGTGCCTGGAACACCGCGAGCGGGCCGGTGCCGAGGACGCCGATGGCCTCGCCCCGCACCTCCCAGCCGTGGCAGTAGGGGCAGTGCAGCACGCCGGAGCCCCAGTGCTCGGCCAGGCCGGGCACGTCGGGCAGCTCGTCGACCAGGCCGGTGGTCACCAGCAGCCGGCGGGCCAGCACGGTCCGCCCGTCGGCCAGCGAGACCGTGAAGCCGTCGTCCCGGCGGCCGGCCGAGGTGACCCGGCCGCGCTCGAGCCGGCCGCCGTAGCCCTCGACCTCGGCCCGGCCGGCGGCCAGCAGGTCCAGCGGCGGCGTGCCCTCCCGCGCCAGGTAGTTGTGCACCGCGCCGGCCGGGGCGTTGCGCGGTTCCCCGGCGTCGACCACCAGCACCGACCGGCGCGCCCGGCTCAACGCCAGGGCGCCGCTCAGCCCGGCGGCACCGCCGCCGACCACCACCACGTCGTACCGCTCGTCCATGGATCCTCCTCCGCTCCGGCCGCGTCGCGACCTCGACCCGACTGTGCGCCGACCGCGGCGGGGTTGACAAGTCCCGTTGCCGGAATGGCAATATGGGGAGCATGGACGGCATGGACGGCCCGGACCTCGACGGTGTGCTCGATGCGGTCGGCCCCCGGCTGCGCGGCCTCCGCCAGGAGCGCGGCGCCACCCTGGCCCAGCTGTCGGCCACGACCGGCATCTCGGTGAGCACGCTGTCCCGGCTGGAGTCGGGGCAGCGCCGGCCCACCCTGGAGCTGCTCCTGCCGCTGGCCCGGGCGCACCAGGTTCCGCTCGACGAGCTGGTCGACGCGCCACCGACCGGGGATCCGCGGGTGCACACCCGGCCGGTCACCCACGAGGGGCTGACCACGCTGGCGCTCACCCGGCGGCCGGGCGGGGTCCGGGCGTTCAAGCAGGTCTACGCGCCGCACTGGCCGGCGGCGCAGCCGGACCTGCGGGTGCACGAGGGCTACGAGTGGCTGTACGTGCTGTCCGGCCGGCTGCGGCTGCTGCTGGGGGAGCACGACGTCGTCCTCACCCCCGGCGAGGTGGCCGAGTTCGACACCCACGTGCCGCACTGGATGGGCAACCCGGGGCCCGAGCCCACCGAGGTGCTGTGCCTGTTCGGCCCGCAGGGCGAGCGGATGCACGTGCGCGCCCGCCCCGCCGGCGGCCGCTGACCGCCCGGTCGCCCGCCCGGTGTCAGCTCCGGGCGGCCTCGAGCTCGGCCAGCGTCGGCGGGTTCGCGCCGGCCCGGCTGCAGGCCAGCGCGGCCGCCAGGGCGGCGTCGTCGAGCAGGGCGGCGAGATCGCCGTCGGCGAGGGCCAGCAGCGCGGCGCGGTCCAGCGTCCCGGTGCGCACCAGGCCGGAGAAGAGGCCGGCGGCGAAGGTGTCCCCGGCGCCGACGGTGTCCACCACGGTCACCGCCGGGGGCTGCCGCTGCAGCACGGTGCCGTCCGGGCGCGCGGCGCGCAGCGGCAGGTGCCCGTCGGTGACCACCACCAGGGCCGGCCCCTCGGCCGCCCAGCGGGCCGCCACGTCGTCCAGGTCCGCGCCGGGTTCCAGCCAGGCCGCGTCCTCCGCGCTCACCTTCACGATGTCGGCGGCTCGCCGCAGCTCGGCGACCCGGCCGCGCACCGCGTCGGCGTCGTCCACCAGGCCGGGCCGGACGTTGGGGTCGAAGCTCACCAGCGCCGTGCCGTCGTGCCGCACCCGGCGGACGAGCTCGGCGATGTGCGCCGATCCGGGCGGCGTCCAGCTGGAGATCGACCCCACGTGCAGGATCCGGGTGCCGGCCGGCCACAGCCGGTCCAGCTCGTCGATCGTCCACTGCCAGTCGGCCGCCCCGACGGTGTGGAAGGAGTAGCCGGGTGACCCGCTCGGCGACAGCTCGACCACCGCCAGGCTGACCGGCTCCCCGGCCGGCAGCAGCGCGTCCGGGGCGACGCCGTTGCGGACGGCGTGCGACCGCAGCTGCGCGCCGAACGGGCCGGGGCCGACCCGGGACATCAGGTGCACCACGTTGCCCAGCCGGGCCGCGGCGACCGCGACGTTCAGCGCGTTGCCGCCCGGAAACGCGGCGTACTGCGGCGGCGGAGGCGTGCTGTCCTCGTCGGACGGCGGGGTGGCCGGTGCGGTGGGGATCAGGTCGATCACGAGCTCGCCGCAGACGGTGATCACGGTGCCACGGTAACCAGCGCCGGACTAGGCTGCCCGGCCATGCGGCCGCCGACCATGCCCGCCGGCCCGCCCGCGGAACCGGGGCCGCTGCTGAGCGGTGAGCTGGCCCGGCTGCTGTCCTTCGCAGCCCGTGCCCGGCGGGACGACGACGGTTTCGGCTATCTCGCCGCGGACGGGTCGCTGCTGCCCGACCGGCCGCAGGAGACCTACCTCACCGCCCGGATGACCCACGTGTTCAGCCTGGCGGCGATGCTCGGCCGGCCGGATGCGGCGGCCCTGGCCGAACACGGGGTCCGCGCGCTGACCGGCCCGTTCCGCGACGCCGAGTTCGGTGGCTGGCCGGCGTCCCGCGGGCCGGCGCCCGGGGAGCTGGACGGCACCAAGGCCGCGTACGTGCACGCCTTCGTGCTGCTCGCCGCCGCCAGCGCGGTCACCGCCGGGGTCCCCGGCGGCCGGAGGCTGCTGGCCGACGCGCTGGCCGTCTGGAACGGGCGGTTCTGGGACGACGCCGCGGGCCTGGCGGTGGAGGAGTGGAGCCGGGGCTGGTCGAGCTGCTCGGACTACCGCGGCATCAACGCCAACATGCACGGTGTCGAGGCGATGCTGGCCGCGGCCGACGCGGTGCAGCTGCTGCCCGGCGGGCCGGGGGAGGCGGGCGTCTCGGCGGCCGGGCTGCGGGGCCGGGCGCTGGGCGTGCTCGAGCGGGTCGTGCACGGCTGGGCGCGGGAGGGTGACTGGCGGCTGCCCGAGCACTTCGACGCCGGGTGGCAGGTGCTGCCGGAGTACAACGCCGACCGGCCCTCGGACCCGTTCCGGCCCTACGGCGTGACGGTCGGGCACCAGCTGGAGTGGTCGCGCCTGGCGCTGCACGCCCGGGCCGCGGCCGGCGCCGGCGCCCCCGCCTGGCTGCTGCCGGACGCCGAGGCGCTGTACGCGGCGGCCGTGCAGCGGGGCTGGCGGGCCGACGGGCAGGACGGCTTCGTCTACACGCTGGACTGGTCGGACCGCCCGGTCGTCGTCGCCCGGATGCACTGGGTGCTCGCCGAGGCGATCGGCGCGGCCGCCGTGCTGGCCGAGGTCACCGGCGACCCGCGGTACGAGGCGGACCACCGCCGCTGGCTCGCGCACGCGCACGACCGGTTCCGGGACGACGCCACCGGCAGCTGGCACCACGAGCTGACACCGGAGGGCGAGGTCGGGACGACGACCTGGCTCGGCAAGCCGGACGCCTACCACGTGGCCCAGGCGCTGCTGCTGCCGCGGATCCCGCTGCGCGGCAGCATCGCCGCCGGCGTCCGCGCCGCTGTTGCGCGAAGAAGCGCGCTGGTCTGAGCGGACGGCGGAAGCGACCTCGTCACCTCCGCGCGCCCGTCGGAGGCGCGAACGGCGCCGCCCCGTCCCCCCGCGCCCGTCGGAGGCGTGGACGGCGCAGCCCCGCCACGACGGGGACGCCGCTGCCCGGCGCGCATGACGCGGGACACGCGGACGTTCTCCGCCGGCCGCCGCGCCGACGTACCCGCCTTCGTACCCGCCTGTCCGCGGCCGGCTCCCCGACGGATCGCCGGCCGCGTCACCGTCATCCCGGCGGCTCCGGGGTGTCTTCATCTGCGTACGTGCCGGCCCCCCGTCCGGCACGTACGTGGACCACAACCAGCCGGGCTCAGCGCAGACCCCCGCTGCGCCGCCCGGACCCTCGGTCGGGGAGCCGTGAACCCGCTCCCCGGCCGAGGGCCCACCTCGCGGGCCGTGTGCTCGGGGCCTGAGTCGCGGGGCCGTGCGTCCGGGTCGGGTCCGGTGCCCCGCCCGTCAGCGGGTGCCGAGGAAGCCCCGCTGCGCCATGTCATAGGTGGCGAGGACCTCGAGGAAGAACTCCGAGGCCGCGGTCGCCACCTCGGGGAGCTCCGCGGCGGGCGTGTCGCGCAGCACCTCGAGGAAGACCTCGTGGTGGATCCGGGCCAGCTCCAGGATGCTGAGCCCCTCCGCGACCGCGGACCGGCCCAGCTCGTACCCGCGGGTCAGCGCCGCCTCCTCGTGCCGGGGCAGGTAGTGCAGGAAGGCGACCCGGTAGTCGCGGGTGAGGTCGTCCAGCCGCCTCATCGCGCCGCCCTGGCCCGGTCGGGCTCCCGCCAGGTGGGGCCGTCCAGGTAGGTCAGGCCTTCCTCCAGGTCCAGCGCAGTCTCCAGCGAGCCGGTCGACATGCCCAGGGACACGATGGCGAAGGCGACCTCGGGCTGGATGCCCACGATGATCGTCCGGGCGCCGCGCAGCCGGGCGATCTCGCCGATCGTGCGCAGCGTCCGGGTGGCGAAGGAGTCCAGCACGTCCAGGGCGGCGACGTCGATGATCACTCCGCGCGAGCGGTGCCGGCCGATCTGCTCGATCAAGTCCTCCTGGAACCGCGTCATCTGCGTGTCGTCGAGGGCGGTGTGCACCGAGGCGATCAGGTAGGGGCCCTGCCGCAGGATCGAGACGAGCTTGGGCCCGGGAGTCATGGACCGCTCACGCCGTCGCCGCGGGTGACCGAGAACCCGAGGAGCCGTTCGGCCTCCTCCAGCCCGCCCTGCAGGTCACCGATGGTGTCCATCTTGCTGAGGTCCACCCCGATGGTCACCAGGGTCTGCGCGATCTCCGGCGACAGCCCGGTGATGATGACGCTGGCGCCCATCAGCCGGGAGGCATCCACGGTGCGGACCAGGTGGTCGGCGACGGCCTCGTCCACGTCCGGAACCCCGGTGATGTCGATGACGACGACCTTGGCGCGGTGGGTGCGGATCCCGGTGAGCAGTTGCTCGGTGAGCTGCCGGGCGCGCTCGCTGTCGAGGACGCCGATGATCGGGAGGATCAGCAGCCGCTCGCGGACGGGGAGCACCGGGGTCGACAGTTCCCGGATCGAGTCCTGCTGCTGCCGGATGACCCGCTCCCGCTCGTCGACGAAGCTCACCGCGACGGTGTTGGCGATCCGGTTGGCCGCCGGCTCGTAGGCGTCGAGGACCCGGTTGAGCATGCCGAAGTCGCGCTGGTACTTCTCGAACAGCGACCGGGCGAGGACGTCGCGCAGCAGCAGCACGATGCCGACGACCTCGTGCGTCTCGACGCCGCGGGGGATGATCCGCTCGGAGAGGTCCCGCGCGTAGCGCTGCAGCGCCTCGACGCTGCCGGTCTCCAGCACCTCGACGTAGTTGTCGTAGACCGATGTGGTCTCCGCCGTCATCTCCTGGGGGGTCATGGCGTGCAGCAGCCCGGAGCTCTGGATGCGTTCGGCCCACTCCTGGCGCAGCTTCGTGCGGTGCTCCCGGAGGTGGGCCACCAGCTGGGGGAGCAGCTCGTCCTCGTCGCTGCCGGGACCGGTGCCGCTGCCCGCGGAGCGGCCGCCGGACGACGTCCGGGTGCCGCTCGCCGTCTCCATCAAGTCCTGGTCGTAGCTCATCGCCGCCGCCATTTCGTCATCGTCACCGTGGTTCCGCGGCCCAGCTCCGAGGCGACCGCGAACTCGTCCATCAGCCGCCGGGCGCCGGGCAGCCCCAGCCCGAGCCCGTGGTACGTGCTGTATCCATCTCTCATCGCCTGCTCGACGTCGGCGATGCCGGGGCCGGTGTCCCGGGCCACGACGCGCACCCCGGGGCGTGGCCGCTCCAGCAGCTCCACCACCACCTCCCCGGCCTCGGCGAACCGGACGATGTTGCGGGCCACCTCGGACACGGCGGTGGCGATGAGGGTGAGGTCCGTCCGGGAGAAACCCAGCCGGGCGGCGAGTTCCCGGGCCGCCTGGCGGGCCGCGACGATGTCACCGTCGGAGTGGATGGGGATGCACACCTCGTCGTCGCGGCCCTGCCGCCCGCGCTCCAGCAGCGGGGAGCTCAGCCGGGCGCACAGCTCGCACTCGAGCAGGTGCCGGCCGGCGTCGACCTCCCGCTGCCGCCGCCGGTCGCCGCCGGAGAGGGCGAGCAGCACCGGGCGGCAGCGATCGGTCGGTGGCTCGGCGTTGTCCAGCGCGAGCAGGTACTCCACCCGCAGCCGGGCGCGGATCCGGTTCAGCTGGGCCGCGACCGCCCCGGCCGTCGACCCCTGCTCGCCGGCCAGCGATCGGGTGTCCCGGCCGTTCACCTCGTGCGCGAGGAGGAGGTGCCGTTCGCGCTCGGACAGCTGCGCGAGGGCGCGGGTCACGGCGCCCTGCTCCTCGGAGGCGAGCAGGTCGGTGTCGGGGGGATCCGGAGGGCGGAGGTCGACGACCCGGTGCTGGTTGCGCCGGTGCCGGTCCTGCTCCCGCCACAGCGAGGACACCACGTTGCGCGCGGTGACGATGGCGTAGGACTCCAGCAGCCCCGGCTCCACCCGCGGAGCGGTGGCGAGCACCCGGGTCAGCGTCTCCTGCACCAGGTCCTCGGCGACCGTGGCCTCGTGGACCCGGGCCCCGACGACCCGGCGGACGAGCGGGATGAGCGAGGTGATGTCGGGCTGGGCAGGGCTGTCCGGCTCGTTGCCCGACCGCACCGCCCTCACCCCGTGGGACGCTACGCCGGGAGGGCAATTCTGGCGTCCCACCTGCGTTCGGGCCGACGGATCGGATGCCGCAGCGGTGGTCGCTGGGTGTGTCCTGAGGCACAATCGGGACGTGAGCAGCTACGCGGTGGGCTTCGCCCGCCCGGACCGCCGGTCGTGGGCGCAGCCCGTCGACGCGCCGGCGTCCTGGCACGCCGTGGAGTGCCACCGGCCGGCCGACGAGCTCGACGGCGAGGTGGAGCTGGCCGTCTGCGGTGCCATCGTGCAGGTGTGGGGAAGTCAGCGGTGGGAGCGGCTCCGGGCCGGGCGCACCGCCTGCGCCGAGTGCCGCCGGCTCGCGGCACCGGCGCCGGCACCGGCCCTCCGCCGGGCCGGCTGACCCGCCGCTGGACCCGGCAGCTGATCCCGGCCGCTGACGGTGGCCCGACCGGTGCGACCACGGGTCGTCACACCGCAGGCTCGTCACCCGCTGGCAGTGGACCGGCCGGTGGTGGGCGGGGGGAGCCCCCGCAACCACCCGCCCGGGGGCCGCGGACCGCGGTGAGCAGG
>JAICZD010000153.1 GCA_025933855.1 Modestobacter sp.
GCCGTGGGCCGCCGTCGCCGTCCAGCTGCGGTCCACGCTGCCCCCCGGAACGGCCGGCTGGGTGACCGGCCGGCTGCCCGACCGCCCGGCGACCCGGCCCACCGCGTCCGTCGTGGCGGTCACCGGCTACGAGCCCGGGGACCGCCTGGACGGCTGGTACGACGCACTGCTGGCCACGGTGAGCGCGGCCGGCCCGGACGCCGCGGCCGCCGCGCGGGCCGCCAGCGAGCTGCTGACCGGACTTCCCGAGACCGGCGTCCCGCACGACGGCGAGGAGGTCTGCGCGACGCTGCAGCGGATCGCCGGCGCCGCACTCGTGCCCGGCCCCCCGACCGGCGACTGAGCCCGCGCAGGTAGCGGTGGCGGGGTCGCCGGTCGTGCTTGGATGACGTCCGCGCCGGCGTACCCGGCGGTCACGGCTCAGCCGAGGAGGCGCCGGTGCCGGTCGAGCAGATCCACGCCGAGATGGTGTCCAGCGTGTGGAAGGTCCTGGTGGCGCCTGGGGCCGAGGTCTCCGCGGGGGACACGCTGGTGATCCTCGAGTCGATGAAGATGGAGATCCCGGTGCTCACCGAGCACGCCGGCACCGTCCGGGAACTGCACGTGGTGGAGGGCGAGGTGCTCCAGGAGGGCGACCTCATCGCCACCGTCGTGGGCGGTTGAGCTGCAGCTCCCGCGCGTAGACCAGCAGCTCGATCCCCGGGCTCGGGGACCAGTCGCGCTCCGGCAGCCGGGTGACCCCCGGTCGCTCGTAGAGCCGGTGGGCGCTCCTCACCTCCGTCGAGGTCGACAGCACCATCCGGGCCCGACCCGCTGCCCGCGCCTGGTCCAGGCAGGCCCGGACGAGCGTCTCCCCGACCCCCCGGCCACGGGCCGCCGGATCCACGACGAGCATCCGGAAGGCCGCCTCGGTCGGCGAGCGGGTCACCTCGCCGAACGGTCCGGTCAGCACCACGGCGACGCTCCCCACGACGACGGCGGCGCAGGAGGTCACCCGCCGAGCGTAGGAGACCCGCCGCCTAGGCTCCGCACCACGATGAGCAGCCTCTCCGACCGTCTGACCCGTGGATCGGCGGCCAGCCCTTCCCAGGTGGACCATGCCCGCCGGCTCGTCGCCGACTGGCAGCTGCTCGCCGATCTCGCCTTCGCCGACCTGAGCCTGTGGGTGCCCCTGCAGTCGGGCGCATGGTGGTGCGTGGCGCAGGTGCGACCGCTCACGGCGCCCACCAGCCAGCCCGAGGACCTGGTCGGCGCGGAGGTGACCGGCGTCGAGGCCGAGCCGCTGTACCGGGCCCACCACGAGGAGCGGCCGGTCACCGAGGGCGATCCGGACTGGTCGGGCACGAGCCCCCGGCGCCGCGAGGTCATTCCGGTGCGGCACGACGGCGTGGTGGTCGCGGTGTTGGTCAAGGACACCAACCTGGCCGCCACCCGGGCTCCGTCGACACTGGAGCTCACCTATCTGGACATCGCCGCCGACCTCTCGCTGATGGTCGCAGCCGGGACGTTCCCCCCGCGGATGCTGGAGGACGCCGAGATGAGCCCGCGAGTGGGGGACGGGCTGGTCCGGCTGGACTCCTCGGGCCGCGCTGTGTACGCCAGTCCCAACGCCCTGTCGGCGTACCGCCGGATGGGCCTGACCGGGGACGTGGTGGGCGCCGACCTGGCCGAGGTGACCCGGGTGGCCTCCGCGGACCGGGTCGCCGGCGAGGCGGCCGCGGCGAGCATCGACGCGGCGGTGGCCGGCCGGTTCCCCGAGCCGATGGATGTGGAGAACGACGCAGCCACCATGCTGCTGCGCGCGCTGCCGCTGCAGGCTCCCGGAGGCGAGGCCGGCGCGCTGGTGCTGGTCCGCGACGTCACCGACGTCCGCCGCCGGGACCGCGCGCTGATGACCAAGGACGCCACCATCCGGGAGATCCACCACCGGGTGAAGAACAACCTGCAGACGGTCGCGGCGCTGCTGCGGCTGCAGGCCCGGCGGATGACCGAGCCGGCGGCACGGGCGGCGCTGGAGGAGTCGGTGCGCCGGGTGGCCTCCATCGCGGTGGTGCACGAGACGTTGGCCGGCAGCCGGGAGGACGTCGTCGAGGTGGACGACGTCCTGGATCAGGTGCTGCCGATGCTGGGCGACGTGGCGTCGGTGGGACCGGCCGCCCGGATCCAGCGGCTGGGCAAGTTCGGCGAGCTACCGGCCGCCGCGGCGACGCCGCTGGTGATGGCGGTCACCGAGCTGCTGCACAACGCAGCCGAGCACGCCTTCGACGAGGGTGTGCCGGGCACGGTGGTGCTCGACGCCGCGCGGGACGGGGACGACCTCGTGGTCCGTGTCCGGGACGACGGCCGGGGACTGCCGCCGGGCTTCGATCCGGCGGCCAGCACCGGGCTCGGTCTGCAGATCGTGCGCACGCTGGTCACCAGCGAGCTGCACGGCACGCTGGCGATGGGTGCGCCCGAGGGCGGCGGCCCGGGAACGGAAGCGGTGCTCACCCTGCCCGGCGCCGGCCGCCCCCGCCGCTGAAGTCCCCCTGCCGGGTACCGCCGCGAGCGTGCGAGCGGTGGGGGGCAGGGGGTCCTTCTTCAGGCGGTGCGGACCCGGGTGCGGGCGGTGCGACGCTTGAGGGCGCGGCGCTCGTCCTCGGACAGCCCGCCCCAGACGCCGGAGTCCTGGCCCGAACTCAGTGCCCAGTCCAGGCAGGACTGCACGACCGGGCAGCGGTGGCAGACGCTCTTGGCCTGTTCGATCTGCACGACTGCCGGACCCGTCGTCCCGATGGGGAAGAAGAGTTCCGGGTCCTCGTCGCGGCAGAGGGCGCGGTGGCGCCAGTCCATGGCCGTGTACTCCTCGATGTCGTCTACGTAGCGGTCACCGGTCTGGGACCTCGGGCATGCCAGAACGCTGGAGACAGCAGTGTGTCCGGCGACCGCCTGCCTTGTTACCGGCAGGTTGCTTGCTTGTGATGCTTTCACGAGACGCCGCACTGTCAAGCGGATCGCGCTGTGTGACGGGCCTCGTGAGCAAGCTCACCACGGGCGTGACCAGATCGCCACTCGTTGCTACCCCGGACCGCGCGGCGTGGCAGTCCGCTGCCGCGATCCGCGGTTGCGCGGCGTCACACGACGACGCGCAGCGCCTCCGGGACGGACCGCACTTTCAGGCCGGTCGCGGTACCCAGGTGGTCGCCGTCCAGCTGCCAGCCCTGCGGGCGGTTCGACGTCAGTTCCAGCTCCGGCAGGTCGTGCCAGCGGTGGACGCCGCGGCCCCGGGCGTCGGGGCGGTCGGCCATCGTCTGCCGCACGTGGTGGAGCATCCGGACGGCGCCGACACGGCCCATCGCGAACACGTCCAGGCCGCCGTCCAGGGAGGCGTCGGGGTTGGGGTCGATGGGCCGGGTGCCCAGGTAGCTCCACGGGCTCACGTTGGACACCAGGGTCAGGAACAACCCGTCGACGGGCGGTTGCCCCGGCAGGGTGAGCGTCATCGGTGGACGGCGGCGGTCCCGGCCGAGCAGGAAGGCGTGCACCGCCGCCCGCACGTAGAGAGCACCGGTCGAGCGTCGTCCGCGGGCCCGCTGGGCCTCGACCCGGGAGATGACGTCGGCGTCGAACCCCATGCCGGCGGCGAAGGCGAACCACCGCGGTTCGGTCCAGCCCTCGGGGCTCAGCGCCGAGGCGGCGCCCAGGGACACCGGCCGGATGCGCCCGGCCCGCAGGGAGTCCATGATCTCGCCGGTCGCCTCGACCGGGTCCCGGGACCGGCCCAGCGCCCGGGCGAAGACGTTGGTGGAGCCGCCGGGGACGACCGCGAGCGCGGGGCCGGAGGCGCCGGGGCCGCCGTCCAGCAGGCCGTTGGCCGCCTCGTTGACCGTGCCGTCCCCGCCGAGGGTGACGACGACGTCGACGCCGTCGGCGCGTGCCTGGGCGGCGAGCTGGCGGGCGTGGCCGCGGTGGGCGGTCTCGGCGACGTCCACCTTGAGGTCGCTGGACAGCGCCCGGACGAGGACGTCGCGCACCTTGCGGGTCGTCGTGGTCGCCGCCGGGTTCGCCACCAGCAGCGCTCGCATGGCCGCCACCCTAGTCAGCGCCGGCTCGGTATCCAGCGGCCCGGACCGCCCCGCCGGGCACCGGGGAGGCCGGCCGATCCGGGCGTAACCTCGGCGCCGTGGCTGGGCAGCGGGGCGGAACGCCCGAGGGGCGTGGCGGGCGTCCCCGGGCGGCAGGGTTGCTGGGCGGCGCGGCCGAGCCGGTGCGGCCCCGGCTGCCACGATCGCGGGGGCGGGCGCCGGCCGCGGTGCGCCGCGCGGCGCTGGTCGTCGCGGTGCAGAGCGGGGCGGTGGCCGCGGTAGCCCTCGTGCTGCTCTGGCTGACCGTCACCAGCAGTCCCGCCAGCGTGGGTCGGGCGCTGGCCGAGGTCGTCTACGTGGGGCTGGGGGCGGCGTTGCTGGCCGCGGCTGCGGTCGGGCTGTGGCGCGTGTCGGCCTGGGCGCGCGGCCCGGTCGTCGTCATGCAGGTGCTGCTGGCCGTGGTCGGCTACACCCTGGCGTTCGAGGCCGGACGGCCGTTGCTCGGGGTGCCGGTGCTGGCTCTGGTCGCCGTCGAGCTGTACTTGCTGTTCACGCCGGAGGCCCGGCTGGCCTTCCTGGAGCGTCCTCCGCCACGCTGACGAAGGACCCCGTACTCCCCACGGCTTGCAGGCTCGCTGCGGGGCAGGGGGGCGGGCAGGGGGGTCCTTCCTCAGACCAGGTCGATGACGTCGGCGATGGAGTCGCAGACCCGTCCAGGGCGGAACGGGAACCGTGCCACGTCGCCGGCCCGGGTGGACCCGGTGAGCACCAGCACGGTGTCCAGACCGGCCTCGATGCCGGCGACGATGTCGGTGTCCATCCGGTCGCCGACCATCGTAGTGGACTCCGAGTGCCCGTCGATCCGGTTCAGCGCGCTGCGGAACATCATCGGGTTCGGCTTGCCCACGAAGTAGGGCTCGGCACCGGTGGCCTTGGTGATCAGGGCGGCGACCGCGCCGGTCGCGGGCAGCGACCCCTCCGGTGACGGCCCGGTGACGTCGGGGTTGGTGGCGATGAACCGCGCTCCGCCCTCGACCAGCCGGATCGCCCGGGTGATGCCCTCGAAACTGTAGGTGCGGGTCTCGCCGAGCACCACGTAGTCCGGATCCGTGTCGGTCAGCGTGTACCCCACCTCGTGCAGGGCCGTGGTCAGCCCTGCCTCACCGACGACGTGCGCGGAGCCCGCGGGCAGCTGGGAGGACAGGAAGTCCGCCGTCGCCAGTGCCGAGGTCCAGATCGACTCCTCGGGAACCTGCAGCCCGCTGCGGGCCAGCCGGGCCGAGAGGTCACGCGGGGTGAAGATCGAGTTGTTGGTCAGCACCAGGAAGCGGCGCTGCCGGTCGACCAGCCGCTGCAGGAACTCCGCCGCCCCGGGCAGCGCCAGGCCCTCGTGCACCAGGACGCCGTCCATGTCGGTCAGCCAGCACTCGGACTCGGTCCGCTCGGTTGCCACGGGCACATCCTGCCGTCCCCCGGTCGCCGCCGGGCATCGGCGTCCGGGAAGGGGACGCAGGGCCTTGGGCCGTCGCCGCGGCCGCGTCCCGGATCAGCCGGCATCGCCGGCGAAGCGGACCAGCGCGTCGTCGGTGAGCCGGAAGACCGTCCACCCGTCCATCGGCACGGCGCCGGCGGCCTGGTAGAAGGCGATCGACGGGGCGTTCCAGTCCAGCACCGACCACTCCAGGCGCGAGTACCCCCGCTGCACGCAGAGCGCCGCCAAGGTCTGCAGCAGCGCCCGGCCGAACCCGCCGCCGCGGTGCTCCGGGCGTACGTAGAGGTCCTCCAGGTAGATGCCGTGCGTGCCGCGCCAGGTGGAGAAGTTGTGGAACCACACCGCGAAGCCCGCGGTCTCCCCGTCCCCGGTCTGCGCGACGTGACCGAACAAGGCCGGTGCGGGTCCGAACAGCGCCTCGTGCAGCTGCTCCTCGGTCATCAGGGCCTCGTGCTCGGCCTGCTCGTACGCCGCCAGCTCGCGAACCATGCCGAGGACCGCCGGGACGTCGGTGGGCTGGATCGGGCGCACCGTCACGACAGGGCGTCCTTCAGCCGATCGGGCACCAGCCGGGCCAGCGGCGACACGATCGGCATGACCAGGGGTGAGCCGAGATAGCTGTAGGCCAGTACGCAACCGGTCAGCCGGGGCACCGTGGCCATCCCGACCACGACCAGCACCGCGGCCAGCACGAGACCGTAGGGCTTTCCGCTCTTCGGGCTCACCAGCGACCGGAAGGACCGGTAGCGGATGTTGCTGATCATCAGGACCCCGGGAACGATGATGATCAGCAGGACCCACAGCCGGTCGCGGCCCTGCATCTGGTCACCGAACGCGAAGACGCTGGCGAGCACGACCCCGGCGCCGCCCGGGCTCGGCAGCCCGGTGAAGTACCGCTTGTCGGCCGTGGGGTCGATGGTCGTGTTGAACCGGGCCAGCCGGATCGCCGCGCAGGCCACCCAGAGGAAGCAGGCGATCCAGCCGAGCGGGTCCAGGGAGTCGCGGCCGTCGGAGAACAGGGCGAAGGCCACCAGGGCCGGCGCCAGGCCGAAGGAGACCAGGTCGGCGAGGGAGTCGAACTGCAGGCCGAAGGGGGAGACCGCGCCCACCAGCCGGGCGACGGCGCCGTCGGCGATGTCGAAGACCACCGACAGCCCGACCAGGATGCAGGCCAGCCCGTAATCACCCCGGTAGGCGACCAGGATCGCCCCGAAGCCGCACATCATGTTGGCCAGGGTGAACAGGCTCGGCAGCCACGACCGGGCCCGCCGCCGGCCGCCCCGGACCGAGCCCCGGACGAACTCCACGGTGGTGGTGCGGCGCGCGGGCATCAGGGGTGCGACCTCCTCAGCTGCCCGACCAGCGCGCGATGACGGTCTCGCCGCCCCGCACCCGCTGACCCTTGCTGACGGTGACCGTACAACTGCGCGGGACGAAGACGTCCATCCGGGAACCGAATTTCATCAGCCCCATCCGCTGCCCGGTCGCCAGCCGCTCGCCGGGCTGCACGCGGGTGACGATCCGCCGGGCGAGCGCACCGACCACCTGCCGGAAGACGACCTGCCGGTCACCGTCGCGCAACCAGATCTCGCTGCGCTCGTTCAGGTGCGCGCTCTCCTTCCGGTAGGCGGCCAGGAAGCTGCCTGGCTGGTAGGTGCTCGCGGTGACCTCCCCGCGGTAGGGCGACCGGTTGACGTGCACGTCGACCACGGAGAGGAAGATGCTGACCTGCTGCCAGTCGCCATCGGGGGCGACGTCCGGCTGCGGCTCGCCGGCCACCATGACCACTCCGTCGGCCGGTGCCAGCACGTCCTCCGCCGCCGGCGGGTGCCGGTCGCACCGGCGGTCGGGGTCGCGGAAGAACAGCGCCATGTACGCCGACAGGGCCAGCCACGGCCACGCCGCCAGCCGCAGCGCGCGCCTGCCCGTCGACCGGCCCAGCGCGGTCGCTACCGCCGCGGGGGCCAGCGGGACGGCGAGGAAGGGCCAGCCGGCCCGGTCGATGTGCATCGCGGAACGAGGCTACTCGGCAGGGCGGTGCCTCCGGCGGGGCGGAACCCGCCGGGCACCGGGGGCCGCACCGCAAAGGTCGACGTCCCCACCGTCGGCCGGGCAGATCAAGACGAGGCACGTTCCGCGCTGGCCC
>JAICZD010000192.1 GCA_025933855.1 Modestobacter sp.
ATAACGCCCCCTCGGCGGCCGGGCACGCCTCCGGGGGTCCCCGGCCGCCGTCGTCCACGGGGCTGTTCCGCACGGTGAGTCACCCCCACCAGGACCGACCGTCACGCCGGGCCGGACCTCACCACATCCGTTCGGGTGGCTGCGTCACAGCGAATTCAAGGGAACCCGCGAACCGGTCGATCATGGGCCCGGGAGCGTCCGAGCAGCGGATGCCGCAGCGGAGAGAGCCACCGTGCGCACCGAGGAACCCGAGCCGGGGCCTACGCCAGACACGTGCTCCGGCAGCGCCGCCCGGAGCGGCCTGCCGGCCGAGGCGTCGGACTGGAGTTGGCCGCCCTACGCACCCGTCGAGGCCGTCGTCGAGACCTTCGACACGGACGACTGGGCCCCCTCCTCGACGGTGTGGCACCCACAGCTGCGGGTCGGGCGGTGGACCGTGCTGTACCGGCGCAGCGCATGAGACCGCGACCGCGCCGGGGGCGTCCCGCCGTCCCACCGGGGCGGTGCGGGGGAGCGCTGCCCGGTCGCGGCCGGTGCGTCGGTACAGTACGCACCGACCCGTCGCCGTGTCCCCCGGGACCGGCGGCACCGCACCCGCCGGCCCCCGCGGCCGGCCCGGCACCGCCGGCACTGGTGGACCCCGAGGAGTGACGTGGCGACCCTGCAGGTGGAGCTCGTGGCCGTGGAGCGGAAGATCTGGTCCGGCGAGGCCAGCATCGTGATCGCCCGCACCACCGAGGGTGAGCTCGGCGTCCTGCCCGGCCACGCCCCGCTGCTCGGTGAGCTGGCGCCCGGTGGGGTCGTACGGATCCGTTCCACCTCCGGTGAGGAGCTGGTGGTCGCCGCGCACGGCGGCTTCCTCTCGGTCACCGAGCGCGGGGTCTCCATCCTGGCCGAGACGGCCGAGATCGCCAGCGAGATCGACGTCGAGCGGGCGCGGGAGGCCCTGCGACGGGCCGAGCAGTCCGGCGACGATCCGGAGGCCCTCCTCGCCGGGCGCCGCGCCCAGTCCCGGCTGCGGGCCGCCGGCCAGGACGCCTGAGACCCGACCGGTCCGGCTCGTGCAGCACCATGTGACCCTGGTCACCCTGGTCCTGCTCGGGTTGCTGGTCGGCGCGCTCGTCGCCGCCTTCCTGCTGCGCCGTCGCTTCCTGCTCTCCGGCCTGGGCGCCGTGACCATGTGGCTGCGGCCGGTCGGCGAGTCCCGCTGGGCCCTGGGTGTCGCCTGGTACTCCGGGGAGACGCTGCTGTGGTACCGGGCGCTGTCGCTGTCGGTGCGACCGAACCAGCGGCTGTGCCGGTCGCAGTTCCACGTCGACGCTCGCCGTCGGCCCACCCGGGACGAACCCTCGCTGCCGTCGGAGACCGTCGTCCTGACCTGCCGGACCGGCGCCGGGCCGCGGGAACTGGCCATGGACCCCTCGACCGAGACCGGGTTCCTGTCCTGGATCGAGTCGGCGCCGCCGATCGACCGGTAAGGACCCCGCTGCCCTCCACGCCTCGCAGGCTCGGCGCGGGCCCCTGCAGCGGGGCCGTTCGGGTCACGTGCGTTGGGCGTGTGCCCCGTTGTGGGCGCCGGGTTCCCAGAGCACGTCGCCGTCGGGATTGGCGCTGCGCGCCAGGATGAACAGCAGGTCGGACAGGCGGTTGAGGTAGCGGGCCGTCTCGACGTTGGTGCGCTCCCCGTCGGCGGCCAGCAGCGCCCAGACGCTGCGCTCGGCCCGGCGGGCCACCGTGCGTGCCTGGTGCAGCAGCGCGGCCAGCACGGTGCCGCCGGGCAGGATGAAGGAGGCGAGCTTCGGCAGCTCCTCGTTCGCCGCGTCGCAGGCTGCCTCCAGCCGCTCGGTGTACTCCGCGGTGATCCGCAGCGGCGGGTGCGCCGGAGAGTCGGTCACCGGGGTGCTGAGGTCAGCGCCGACGTCGAAGAGGTCGTTCTGCACGCTGCGCAGCAGCTCGGTCAGCTCCGGGGAGGGCGCGCCCAGGGCGAGAGCGACGCCGAGCACGCTGTTGGTCTCGTCGACGTCGGCGTAGGCGACCAGCCGGGGGTCGGTCTTCGGCACCCGGCTCATGTCCCCGAGGTGGGTCTGCCCGGTGTCGCCGGTCTTGGTGTAGATGCGCGTGAGCCGGACGGTCATGTCGTCGAGCGTAGGACCGGCGGGCCGGTCCGGGGGCACCCCGCTCGCCGATCGGGACGGCGAGGTCGCCTCTACGCTGGCGCGGTGGACTCGTTCTGGGTGACCGGGGGCGGCTCGTTGCGTGGCCGGGTCCGGGTGACCGGTGCGAAGAACAGCGCGCTGAAACTGATGGCCGCCGCGCTGCTCGCCAGTGGCCGGACCACGCTGGAGGAGGTCCCGGACATCCTCGACGTGGAGATCATGAGCGAGGTGCTCCGCCGGCTCGGCTGCGACGTGGCCTTCGAGCGGTACCCGGCCGGCAGCGGCGGAGGCGGCCGGGTGCACATCGAGGTGCCCGAGCGCCCCTCCAGCGAGACCGACTACGACCTGGTGCGCCGGATGCGGGCCTCGATCAGCGTGCTCGGGCCGCTGGTCGCCCGGCTCGGGACGGCGAAGGTGGCGCTGCCCGGCGGCGACGCCATCGGTTCCCGCGGCCTCGACATGCACATCGCCGGGCTCGAACGGCTCGGTGCCACCGTGGTGAACGAGCACGGGTTCCTCATCGCCACGGCACCCAAGCTGGTGGGCACCTCCATCTGGCTGGACTTCCCGTCGGTGGGCGCCACCGAGAACCTGGTGATGGCCGCCGTGCTCGCCGAGGGCACCACGATCGTGGACAACGCCGCCCGCGAGCCGGAGATCACCGACCTGTGCCGCCTGCTCAGCGCGATGGGCGCGCGGATCGACGGAGCCGGCACCTCCACCATCGCCGTGGAGGGTGTGGAGGAGCTGCAGCCGGTCGCCTACACCACCGTCCCCGACCGGATCGTGGCCGGGACCTGGGCCATCGGTGCCGTCATGACCCGCGGCGACCTGCTCATCGAGCGGGCGGTCGCCGAGCACCTCAGCGTGCCGCTGGAGAAGCTGGTGAGCGCCGGTGCCACCGTCGAGGCGCGGCCGGACGGCGTCCGGGTGGTGATGTCGGACCGGCCCCGCTGCGTCGACGTCGTGACGCTGCCCTACCCGGGCTTCCCGACGGACCTGCAGCCGATGGCCGTCGCCCTCGCCGCGGTCTCCACCGGCACCGCGCTGATCACCGAGAACGTGTTCGAGGGCCGGTTCATGTTCGTCAACGAGCTGGTCCGGCTGGGGGCGCACGTGCGCATCGACGGCCACCACGCCGTCGTCCGCGGGCGGGAGCGGCTCTCCAGCGCGCCGGTGCTGGCCACCGACATCCGGGCCGGGGCGGGGCTGGTGCTGGCCGGCCTGCTGTCCGACGGCGTCACCGAGGTGCAGGACGTCCGGCACATCGACCGCGGCTACCCCGACTTCGCCGACCAGCTGCGCGGCGTGGGCGTCACCATCGAGCGGACCGAGCGCCCGGACTGAGAAAGGACCCTCGTGCCCCCCGAACCTCGCTCCGCTCGGCCCGGGACCCTGCACGAGGGCCGTTCGCCGCCAGCGGCGGGGGCACCCGAGTCCTTCGTCATTCGCCCCGGGAAGGACATCGCCGGCGCCCGCCCCCCGAACCTCGCTCCGCTCGGCCCGGGGCCCTGCACGAGGGCCGTTCGCCGCGAGCGGCGGGAGGGGCAGCGGGGTCCTTCGTCATTCGCGCCGGAAGGACATCGCCAGCTCCCGCGCGCGGGGGGCGTCCTCGGGAAAGACCAGGACGTCGGTGCGGTGCGGGGCCGGCTCGCGCAGCGTGGAGCGGATGCCGGCGTCGGACAGGACGGCGCGCAGCGCCAGCGCGGACTCCCGGCGGGTGAGCGAGGCGACCGGCGTGAGCAGTCCCTCGCCGGCGTCCGCCTCACCGCGCCGGTCCGCCCCCGGGGAGGCGAACGCCCACCGCAGGAACAGCGCGATGAGACCGACCATGGCCAGCGCGATGGCGGGCCCGACGGCAAAGTGCAGGCTGCCCGCGTCGATCGGCACGCGGCCTCCCCTGCTCTCGCGGCACCGGCCCGGGTCGGCCGGCCGTGCCTGCGAGTGTGCCACCGACCGCGTCCGCCGGGTTGGCTGTCTACCGGCCGGTAACCGCCCTACACTCCGCGAGCATGCCGTTCCCCCACAGCCCGGAGGAGCGCGACCGCCCCTGGGTCATGCGCACCTACGCCGGTCACTCCTCGCCGGCTGAATCCAACGCGCTGTACCGGCGCAATCTGGCCAAGGGGCAGACCGGGCTCTCCGTCGCCTTCGACCTGCCGACCCAGACCGGCTACGACCCCGACGACGAGCTGGCCGTCGGGGAGGTCGGCAAGGTCGGCGTCCCGGTCACCCACCTCGGGGACATGCGGGCACTGTTCGACGGCATCCCGCTGGACGGGATGAACACCTCGATGACGATCAACGCCACGGCGATGTGGCTGCTGGCGCTCTACCAGGTGGTGGCCATCGAGCAGGCGGAGGCACGCGGCTCCGATCCGGACGAGGTGCTGGCCCGGCTGGCCGGGACGACGCAGAACGACATCATCAAGGAGTACCTCTCGCGCGGGACCTACGTCTTCCCCCCCGGACCGAGCATGCGCCTGACCACCGACATGGTGGCCTACACCGTCGCCGCGCTGCCGACGTGGAACCCGATCAACATCTGCAGCTACCACCTCCAGGAGGCCGGTGCCACGCCGGTGCAGGAGATCGCCTTCGCGATGAGCACGGCCGTCGCGGTGCTGGACTCCGTCCGCGACAGCGGGCAGGTGCCCCTGGAGCGCTTCGGCGAGGTCGTCGGGCGGATGTCCTTCTTCGTCAACGCGGGCGTCCGCTTCGTCGAGGAGCTGTGCAAGATGCGGGCGTTCGGCCGGCTGTGGGACGAGCTGGCCGCCGAGCGGTACGGGGTGACCGACCCGCGGCAGCGGCGCTTCCGCTACGGCGTGCAGGTCAACTCGCTGGGCCTGACCGAGGCCCAGCCGGAGAACAACGTCCAGCGGATCGTGCTGGAGATGCTCGCCGTGACGCTCTCCCGGGACGCCCGCGCCCGCGCCGTCCAGCTGCCGGCCTGGAACGAGGCGCTCGGGCTGCCCCGGCCCTGGGATCAGCAGTGGTCGCTCCGGCTGCAGCAGGTGCTGGCCTTCGAGACCGACCTGCTGGAGTACGAGGACCTGTTCACCGGCTCGGTCGTGGTCGAGCAGAAGGTCGCCGAGCTGGTGGACGGCGCCCGCGCGGAGATGGCGCGGGTGCAGGAGATGGGCGGCGCGGTGGCGGCCGTCGAGTCCGGCTACATGAAGGGCCGGCTGGTCGCCTCGCTGGCCGAGCGGCGCCGGCGGATGGAGAGCGGTGCGGACGTCGTGGTCGGCGTGAACCGCTTCCAGGCCACCGAGGACAACCCGCTGCTGGCCGACCTGGACACCGCGGTGGAGACGGTCGACCCGGCGGTGGAGGCCGCCGCGCAGCGCTCGGTGCAGGAATGGCGGGCCGCGCGCGACCCCGAGCCGGTGCGGCGGGCCCTGGACGCGCTGCGGTCGGCCGCCGGCACGACGGCCAACCTGATGCCCGCCACGCTGGACTGCGCCCGGGCCGGGGTGACCACGGGGGAGTGGGCCGGGGCGCTGCGCGAGATCTTCGGAGAGTACCGGGCGCCCACCGGCGTCGCTGCCGCGGCCGGCGGAGCCGGTGACGCCGGCCTGGACGGTGTGCGGGAGCGGGTCCGGTCCACCGGCGCGGAGCTCGGCGGACGGTTGCGCTTCCTGGTCGGCAAGCCCGGCCTGGACGGGCACTCCAACGGTGCCGAGCAGATCGCCGTCCGCGCCCGGGACGCCGGGTTCGAGGTGATCTACCAGGGCATCCGGCTGACCCCGGCGCAGATCGTGGCGGCAGCGGTCGAGGAGGACGTGCACGTGGTCGGGCTGTCGGTGCTGTCCGGCTCGCACCTGCAGGTGGTGCCGGCGGTGCTGGCGGGGCTGCGCGAGGCCGGGCTGGACGACGTCCCGGTGGTGGTCGGCGGCATCGTGCCGGAGGCCGACGCCCGGCAGCTGCGGGAGCAGGGCGTGGCCCGGGTGTTCACCCCCAAGGACTTCGCGATCACCGACATCATGGGCCAGATCGTCGACGTTGTCCGGGCCGCCAACAGGCTCTGAGCGGAGTGCCACGGCGCGGAAAACGCGTCCCTCGCACTCCACCCGACTGCCGGACATTGCCCCAGCCGCCGCGACGTGGTGGAGTCCCACCATGGACGGCAACGGCGCACCACGGGTCGAGCGGGACGGGGACACCGTCCGCATCACCATGACGCGGGGACCCAAGCGCAACGCGCTGTCCCGCGAGCACCTGACCCAGCTGCTCGCCGCGGTCACCGCGGCCGGTGGGACCGACGCGACCGGCATC
>JAICZD010000213.1 GCA_025933855.1 Modestobacter sp.
ACGACGCCCTTGACGACCCGCCGCCAGCCCTCGAACTGCGGCTCCTCGACGGAGAGCAGCGGCAGGCCCTCGAACGGGCGGATGTGCAGCCGGGGCCCGGCGACCTCCATGAGGCCGGGTGCGACCAGCAGCTCCAGGCCGGTCCCCTCCAGCTGCCAGGACAGCTCCCGCAGGTACTGGGCCGCGGTCTCGCTGGCGGAGGTGACGGCGATGGTGTCCGCGCCGGTCCGGCGGGCCATCTCCAGGACCTCGTCCAGCTCGCCGACCGGCAGCTCGGTGGCACCGGCGACCCGCGCCCGGTCCGCCGTCGTCACGCAGACCGCGACGGCCTCGAGGCCGGCGAACCGTTCCCGCTGGAACCGGTCGACCAGGCTCATCGCCGCACCGCCGCGGCCGACCACGACGACCCGCTTGCTGCACAGCCCGCGGTGCCGCAGGGCGGTCAGGCACCGGCGGGCCGCGAGCCGGACGAGCAGGGTGGCGGCCACCATGGCGGGCACCGCGAACACCACGACCGCACGGTCGAGCGTCAGGCCGGCGGCGTAGGAGACGAAGCCGACGGCCGCGAGGAGCAGAACTCCGGCCCGGGCCACCCGGCGGTACTCGTCGCTGCCCGTGCCGATCAGGCGTTCCGCGTGGGCGCCGCTGGCCGCCAGCAGGGCCGGCCACAGCACGACCATGCCCAGGGCCGCGGACAGGCGCACGGCGAGCGTGCTGACCCCGGCGGTACCGGCGGCGACGACCTCGGCCGCGGTGATCGCGGCCACGACGGCGTCGGCAGCCACGAGCGCCGCGACGTACCGGCGGGTCCAGCCCGTCCGGCGCCGCGGCGCCGGAGCGGCCTCTCCGTCCGGCACGGCGGTGACCACGGGCCCCCGCGGAACCGGGATGGACCTCACCCCGGCGGAACTGCTCACGACGTCCAGCACGGCACATCCCCCTACTCGTCATCAATCACGATGAGTAGTCGGCGGGGACATGCAGCCGACACCGCTCCGCCGGATGTGGCGGGAAGAGTGCTGAGTCCCCGATCGACTCGGGGACGACCATCACTCTGCGTCATGGCCGGGCTCAATGAGACGGCCGTTCATTCACCCGTTGGAGGCCGGATGATCACCCGTCCGACGGCTCCGGCAGCGGCGGGTCCGGCGGGCGGGACGCGCCGGGTGTGGCCAGACGGCAAGCAGCCGAGCGACCGGCCGGCGGTGCGCAGCGGCGCCGCCGGCCCGCCGCGGCCGGTCAGCTGCGGGGGTGCACCAGGTTCTGCGCGGCCTCCAGGCCGCGCTCGAGCAGCAGCTCGGTCGCATCGGCGGCCTCGGCCACGAGCAGGTCCAGCGTCTTGCGCTCGGTGCTGGAGAAGTCCTTGAGGACGAAGTCGGCCGGATCCTGCCGGCCGGGCGGGCGGCCGATGCCGATCCGCACCCGCAGGTAGTCGCGGGTCCCGGTGGAGCGGGTGATCGAGCGCAGCCCGTTGTGCCCGCCCTCACCGCCGCCGCGCTTGAGCCGGACGGCCTCGAACGGGATGTCCAGCTCGTCGTGCAGCACGACGAGCTCGGACGGCGGAACGTGGTGGTAGTCCAGCAGGCCGCGGACGGGGCCGCCGGACTCGTTCATGTACGTGGTCGGCTGCGCCAGGACCACCCGGCGTCCGGCCAGCCGCCCCGCACCGGACACGGCGCGCGCCCGCGCGCCCTTGCCCGGGGACAGCCGGACGCGGGCTCGGTGGGCCAGCTCGGCCAGCACCATCGCGCCGATGTTGTGCCGGTTGCCGGCGTAGCCGGGGCCCGGGTTTCCCAGGCCGACCACCAGGAACGGCCCCTCGGACACCGGTTCGGAGGACGCCGCAGGGGCGACGGCGGTGCCGGCGCCCCTGCGGGTCGTGCTCTCGGTCAGCCTTGTTCTCCGGAGTGCACCGAGCTCAGCTGTCGGCGGACTTCTCGGCGGAGTCCATCGACTCGCCGCTGCCGGTGTCCTGCGGCTCGGGGACGACGTCGCCGTCGGCGTCGGACTCGTCGCGCTCGATGCCGGCCTCGGCCTCGGCCTCCTCCAGCTCGGCCTCGAGCTGCTCGGCGGTCGGCGCGCCGAGGAAGCCGATGACCAGCGCCTCGGGGTCGGTGATCAGGGTGGCCCCGGCCGGCAGCGGCAGGTCGCCGGCGGTGATGCCGTGGCCCGCGGTGCGTCCGGTGATGTCGACCTCGATCGACTCGGGCAGGTTGGTGGCGTCGGCCTCGAGGGACACGGCGTTCAGCTGGTGGTTGCTGATGGTGTCCGGCGCCGGCTCGCCGACGATGATCACCGGGACGTCGACGGTGGCCTTCTCACCGCGGCGCACCAGGAGCAGGTCGACGTGCTCGTGCACGCGGGTCAGCGGGTCGCGCTGCACGGCCTTGGTCAGCGCCAGCTGCTCGGTGCCGTCGAGGACGACGGTCAGCAGCACGTTGCTGCCGCCGTTGCGCAGCGCCGCGGCGAACTCGCGGGCCGGCAGCGACAGGTGGACGACGTCCTGACCGTGCCCGTACAGGACGGCGGGGATGCGGCCGGCCCGGCGGGTGCGGCGGGCGCTGCCCTTGCCGAACTCGGTGCGGGGCTCGGCCTGGAGGCGGAAGTCAGCCACGGGAAGTGCTCCTCAGAACGGGATCGGGTCTGCGTGCCCGGCGCACGAGCGCGGCACGCCCCGCCGGAGGCAGGGCCTCGAGGAGCACGCACGTCGATCACGGAGCACGGTCGGACCGTCTCCCTCGCCGGGCAGTGACAACGAGGTTACACGAGCCCCGTGGCCCGACGTCCGGCCGGCTTTGCACGCCGTCCTTGCACGTTGCTCGTACTGCACCACGTGCAACGCATCAGAAGCGCGTGCATCGCGGCTCAGCTCGCGCCGTCGAAGAGGCTCGTGACGGAGCCGTCCTCGAAGACCTCCTTGATGGCGCGGGCCAGCAGCGGGGCGATCGAGAGCACGGTCAGCTTGTCGAACTGCCGGGCCGGCTCGATCGGCAGCGAGTTGGTGATGATGACGTCGCTGATCCGGCTGTTCTTCAGCCGGTCGACGGCCGGGCCGGAGAGCACGCCGTGCGTGGCGGCCACGATCACCTCGGCCGCACCGGCGGCGAACAGGGTCTCGGCCGCGGCCACGATCGTCCCGCCGGTGTCGATCATGTCGTCGACCAGGATGCAGACCCGGCCCTCGACCTCGCCGACGACCCGGTTGGCGACCACCTGGTTGGGGCGGGTCTTGTCCCGGGTCTTGTGGATGAAGGCCAGCGGCGTGCCGCCCAGCTTGTCCGTCCACCGCTCGGCCACGCGCACCCGGCCGGAGTCCGGGGAGACGACCGTCAGGTCGCGGTCGCCCCACTTGCGGCAGATCTCGGCGACCAGCACGTCGATGGCGAACAGGTGGTCGACCGGCCCGTCGAAGAAGCCCTGGATCTGCGCGGTGTGCAGGTCCACCGACATCAACCGGTCGGCGCCGGCGGTCTTGAACATGTCGGCGACCAGGCGGGCGGAGATGGGCTCGCGACCGCGGTGCTTCTTGTCCTGGCGGGCGTACGGGAAGAACGGCGCCACCACGGTGATCCGCTTGGCCGACGCGCGCTTGAGGGCGTCGACCATGAGCAGCTGCTCCATCAGCCAGGTGTTGATCGGCGCGGTGTGGCTCTGCACCACGAAGGCGTCACAGCCGCGCACCGACTCCTCGAAGCGGACGAACAGCTCGCCGTTGGCGAACTCGTAGGCAGCGGTCGGGGTGGGGGTCACGCCCAGATGACCGGCGATCTCCGAGGCGAGCTCGGGGAAGGCCCGGCCGGAGAAGAGCATCAGGCTCTTGTTGCTGGTCTGCCGGATGATGCTCATCGCGTGCCCTCGCTGCTCTCGCCCGGCGCGTCGTCCGCGGGGTGGTCGCCGGCCCGGGCCTCCGCTGCGGCGGCAGCCGCTGCCGCGGCCGTTCCGGGACGTCGCTTCTCCACCCAGCCTGCCACATTGCGCTGGTGCGCCCGGGCGACGGCCATGGCCCCCGGGGGGACGTCGTCGGTGATCACCGACCCGGCCGCGGTGTAGGCGCCGTCCCCGACGCTGACCGGCGCCACGAACATGTTGTCGGCACCCGTGCGGGCGTGGTTGCCGATCGTGGTGTGGTGCTTGGCCACGCCGTCGTAGTTGACGAACACCGAGGCCGCGCCGATGTTGGTCTGCTCCCCGATGGTCGCGTCGCCGACGTAGGTCAGGTGCGGCACCTTCGAACCTGCCCCGATCGACGCGTTCTTCGTCTCCACGAACGTGCCTACCTTGGCGCCGGCGGCCAGCCGGGTTCCCGGGCGCAGGTAGGCGAACGGCCCGACCGAGACCTCGGGTCCGACGACCGCCAGCTGGCAGTGCGCGCGCACCACCGAGGCACCCTCGCCGACCTCGGTGTCCAGCAGCGTGGAGTCCGGTCCGACGACCGCGCCGGCGGCCACGGTGGTCGCCCCCCGGAGCTGGGTGCCGGGGTGCAGCACCGCCTCGGCGGCGACCTCGACGGTGACGTCGACCCAGGTGCTGAGCGGGTCGGTGACCACGACGCCGTCCCGCATCAGGCCGTCGAGCACCCGGTCGTTCATCGTGCGGCGGCGGGCGGCCAGCTCCCGCTGGTCGTTGCAGCCGAGCGTGTCGGCCGCGTCGTCCGCCGGGTGGCCGCCCACCGGGGCGCCGTCGGCGACCAGCAGTCCCAGGACGTCGGTGAGGTACTGCTCGCCCTGCTCGTTGGCCGCGCCGACCCGGGACAGCGCCTTCCGCACGGCGGTGGCGCCGCCGACGTAGACCCCGGCGTTGACCTCGGTGATCGACCGCTGCGCGTCGTCGGCGTCGCGTTCCTCGACGATCGCCTGCACCGCGCCGGCGCCGTTCCGCACGATCCGGCCGAGACCGGTGGGGTCGGGCACCTCGGCGGTGAGCACGGTGAGCACGTCGCCGGAGGACCGGTGTGCGTCGACCAGGGCGAGCAGCGTGCCGGTGGTCAGCAGCGGCGCGTCGCCGTTGACGATGAGCACCGGCCCGTCGACCTCCTCGAGCGCGTCCAGCGCGACGGCGGCCGCGTGCCCGGAACCCAGTTGCTGCTCCTGCACGACGGGCCGGGCGGAGGGCGCGATCCGGGCCAGGTGGGCGGCGACCTCCTCGCGACCGGACCCGACGACCACGGCCGTCTGCGCCGCGCCGAGGGGCGCGGCAGCAGCCAGCACGTGGCCGAGCATGGTGCGGCCGCCCAGCTCGTGCAGCACCTTGGGGGTGCGTGACCGCATCCGGGTCCCCTGGCCGGCGGCCAGGACGACGACCGCCCCGACCAGCGACGCTCCGGCGGTGGTGGGCACCGGTGGCTCCTGCAGGCTCACGTGACTCCTCGCATGACGTCGTGCGGTGCGGACGGCGACCGACCGCTGCCGCCATCGCCCGGTTCCCGGCGGGCACCCGGCAGCGGACAGCGGACGTGGCTGGGGGACTCGGACTCGAACCGAGACTTCCCGGCTCCAAAGGCCGGCGGGCTGCCGATTACCCCATCCCCCATCCCCGGCCCGACCGGGACACCCCGGCGAGCCAGGTCGGACAACTGCCACCGGGACGGCGGATCTGGACGCCGGCCCACCGGGAAGCCTAGGGCCGGGCTGTCGAGTTCACCGCGCACCCTTGCCTACGGTGGCGTAGGTTACGGTTGCGTAGCTTCGTGGGAGCCGCCCGACGGCCCACACCGCCCGCCGCACACGTCAGCCCGGCACCACCGCCCCACTGCGCCACCCGTCCCGGCCCGACCGGTCGTGGCCATTGCCCACGACCCGCCCTGGAGGCTCCGTGTCCGCTCCCCCGCTCTCCCGGCCCACCGCCCCCGCCCGACCGGCCCGGCCCGACGCCGGGCTGCCGGTCAACGCC